>NZ_JAHHPR010000419.1:0-1074 GCF_024606255.1 Endozoicomonas sp. SESOKO3 | reverse complement strand
TTTGCTGTCCAGTTGACAGACCGGGCAGCATTTTCTCTCTCTTTCGCTCCATTTTCATCATTTCGTTCCTGTTATTGTGATTGTGATTCGGTTTCTATAATGATCGGTTCATTGTAGGGAAAAGTCATTTTCCAGGAGGGCTTGCCCGGCTGCCCGGGAGAGGGCTGGTAGTCGCCCCCCCGGCCGTGTTTCATCCGATATTGGTTGGCATTGATGCGGTTCTGGCGGCTGATGGCTGATTCTTCCTCTGTCAATACCGGGGCAGGGCGCTCATGGTCATAGAAGCTATCTTCCTCAGCCATCGGCTCAGTGACACAGCTTGTTAGCAGGCTGCACAGTATTATTGTTGTGGGTACGAGCAGTAGTTTTGTCATAGCGAGTGTTTTCCAAATCCTGTATTTACTTTAAACCGATAATTGTAGACGCTGTAAATCAAGGAGGCAGGTTTAGTCTTCTCCAATATGAAATGAGCCCATGATTTGCCCGGGGACCCCTTTGGTTTTTGACAGAAAATCTTTGACAGAAAAGCACGCTTATTTTCTTGATCTATCCTTCGTCCTTATCAATCGGAACGCAGGGCTGGAATTATTAAACACTCACTCTTTGCGGCGCTGCTGTTGCCGACATTGTCTGTCGTCTGTCAGGCCGAAAGGTTGACAGAACGTTATATTATCGAGCTTGAACAGGATAGAATTTTTCCAAACCAGAGTTTTTCTATAAAACCTGCGGGAACCCCGTCAGACATTTTCGACCCAAACGGCTTCACAGAACCAGATTCATCGCCCGATGACACACCGCGCAGATCTTGGGGTTACAGGGTGAAAACGACCATGATCGAATCGATTGCGTGGCAATCGCTTTATGCCACTCAACTGCTGGCTGCTTACGAACGGACACTGACCATCAAAGTGACTCCTTTAAGTAACACCCCATACTCATGGTTGACTGCAGAAGCGGCTGTCGCGATCATCTGGCTTTTAAAAAGCCGTTGGAACCCCGGTTCATCGTCGCTTAATCCGGTTGGACAAGAAGAGGCCAGTCAGGATTATCCGTTTGCGACCATCACTATGATGT
>NZ_JAHHPR010000039.1:0-16564 GCF_024606255.1 Endozoicomonas sp. SESOKO3 | reverse complement strand
CGGAACCGAGGAAGTCCTGGGAGAAAAACGCAATTACTTCGCTTTTGGCACTCGATCGACCGATAGCCAGCACTGTGAGCTGAGTCTGTCTCGTTATTATGAGACCGTTCACTCAGGCAGTGCCTTGGGTGATAGTAATCAAGCGGGCACTCTTCGAGTTATGGCAGCCCCAACACCCAAAAATCAGAAGTGCAGGTTTCCTGAATATGTCAGAGGCAATATTTATGTCTGCAAATTTGATATTGGGACTGATGGCGGCCATTACTGGATTAGGGACGGTCAGGAAATGAGGCATTCTGCCAGAGATCTGGGCGAGTGTGCCCGTTTCAACTACGAACCAAGGTTCTGCATGGACATGAAAGGTCACTGCATTATTGGCAGAAAAGTCAAACACGGTGATACTGATCATAACCGCAACCACTGTTATATCTGTAATGAACAGATCACTCAGGAAGCGCAAAAACTGGACTGGAGCAAGATTAAGTGTATTACCCCCTGATTTAAGAGACTTTTTCCAAAAATTCCAGCTCATAATACAATTCGGATGTTTTATGAGCTGAAAGCACAGCAGACACAGGAATTATCAGAGTCTGCAAACTTTAAACTTCCGGCCCTCAATTCCAATCCTTCCCTCCTCAAGGCGCGGGTCGCAGTTGATAACGGCCTTCAGGTCATCAACTTCAGACCCCGCTGCGACATCGACAGCAATCAGAATGTCGGCGCTCTGGTTTGAAAATCGCAGTAGGACAGCCTTAAGTCCGACAGGCTGCTAGCTGCTGACTTATACCTGAAGCCAACGTTGAGTGGTACTTCTTGCGTGACAGTGCAAAGGGAATTGGCGGTCAGTCGCATCCTCGTCTATATAAAACTGTCCAGAAAATCATACCTCCAGAAATAGCAGGTTCCATTGGGATTTTGGAACTTGCGTAGGTACATCGTGAATCAGTCCCGAACAGCCCCTGGGCAGTGGGGTCTGAATTATCAATTTTTATTAGTGGGTGAAATCTGATGCAGGCAGTTCGAATGGCCTTATCCAGTCTGATAGGAACTTTCCTTTTGCTGTCCGTGGCTCATGGGGAAGCTGAACAAGCATGTTGGCTTACGACACATATCAACGGCTCCTATAACGTGGATGCTCTCTCTGAAATCATGGAAACCGGTAACGATGTACCACTCTGTGTGGCGCATTCACTGGTAGGATCTGGTGTTGAGGTCGGATATGTTGGTTACTACACAGGAGCAGGCACTCCGGTTCTGGCCTGTTTGTACAGAGATTCCAGTGGAAGCTACTCCTACAGCTATCAGTTTCAATGGTTGTTGGCTAAATACACTCAGTTACAGCAAGCGAAAACCTATAATCCCTATTTGAAAGACCCCGCCGGTATGACCACTGCACTCTTTCTATCAAAACGTGTTTTTGAATTTTGTGACCAAGGGCAGGGAGAGTTCGGGATTTTTACTCAGGATGAAACGTATGAGCAACAACCTGTTGCTGGTGGCGACAAAGTTTCCGAAAAAGCCGGGTTTGTCAGGCAGCAACCTAATCTCTGTATGGAGAGCAGGGTCGAAAAAGTGCCTGGAGAAAAGCGCAGCTACTTCTCTTTTGGCACTATATCGGCCGACGGTCAGCGCTGTGAGCTGGCTGGGTCTCGTTATTACGAGACTGTTGACTCAGACAATACCCACAACGGTAGCGCTCTTCATGTTCTGGCAACCCGAATACCCAACAATCAAAAGTGCAGGTTTCCCGAATATGTCCGAGGCCAAATTGATGTCTGCAAGTTTGATAAAGGGACTGATAGCGGACATTACTGGATTCGAGACGGGAAAGAAATGAGGCATTCCGCTGTAGATCTGAGTGAATGTGCCCTATTCAACTATAAACAAAGGTTCTGCATGGACATGAAGGGCCACTGCATCATTGGCAGAAAAGTCAAACACGGTGATACTGATCATAACCGCAACCATTGTTACATCTGTAATGAACAGATCACTCAGGAAGCGAAAAATCTGGACTGGAATACTATCCGGTGTATTACCCCGTGATGTAAGAGACTGTCTCCAAAAAGGCAGCTCATAATACAAGTCGAATGTCTTATGAGCTGAAGGTGCACAAGTCACAGAATCAATCAGAGTCTGCGAACTTTAAACTTCCGGCCTTTGATTTTGCCCTGTTCAAGTCGAGCCAGAGCTTTCCGGGCACTTTCCCTTTTAATAGCCACGTAGGCGACAAAATCAAAAACATTAATTTTGCCGACCTGGTCACCGGGAATGCCTGCTTCACCGGTAAGAGCGCCCAGAATATCGCCAGGGCGTACCTTGTTCTTTTTTCCTCCATCAATAGCCAGCGTCACCATTGGGGCTTTTGGAGGCGGTTGTGTTGCTGGCTTCAGTGCTCTGTGGTCAGCAAAAGTGAGTTCGGTTCGCAGCATATCGGCAATAGCATCCAGTTTGTATTGCTCACGGGAGGTGTGCAGGTTCAAGGCCAGACCTTCTTTACCAGCACGACCTGTTCGCCCGACTCTGTGAACATGGACTTCCGGATCTCGACTCAGGTCATAATTGATAACAGCCGCCAGATCATTAATATCCAGACCCCGGGCTGCGACATCGGTAGCAATCAGAATGTCGGCACTCTGGTTTGAAAACCTTACCAGCATCTGGTCTCGTTCTCGCTGTTCCATATCACCGTGCAGCACCAATGGCCTGTACCCCTGGTCATAAAGGTAAGTACCAACGTCTTTGCAGGTCTGTTTGGTATTACAGAAGATGACAGTAGAAGCGGGCTGATAATGGTTCAGCAGTTTGCAGAGGGTTTCTGGTTTGTCAGGGTTCTCAGCTTGATAGAAAAACTGCTGAAGGTGTTGGTGAGTGTGCACTGACTCAACAGTGACCTCTTCAGGCTCAGACTGGAACTTTTGGCTCAGGGCCCTGATCTGTTTGGGATAGGTGGCTGAATAAAGCAGCGTCTGCCTGTTTGGCGGGGTGTGATTCAGAATGTTTTCAATGGCATCAATAAATCCCATATCCAGCATCCGGTCAGCTTCATCCAATACCACCGTTTTTAGTTGTTCGAGAGTGAGTGTCCGCTTACGCAGATGATCCTGAATTCTTCCCGGTGTACCGACAACGATATGGGCACCATGGGAGAGTGAGCTGATCTGTGGGCCAATAGGTTGTCCACCGCATAAGGTAACGACTTTGATGTTCTGACGGTAGCGAGCCAGTTTTCGAATTTCGTTGGCGACCTGGGTGGCCAGTTCACGAGTGGGGCAGAGCACAAGACCCTGACAGCCAAAAAAGCGTTGATGAATGCCCGAAAGCATGCCAATGGCAAAGGCTGCCGTTTTACCACTGCCGGTTTTGGCCTTGGCAATAAGGTCTCTGCCGGCCATGGCCAGAGGTAAACTTTTTTGCTGGATAGGGGTCATTTCCCGGTAGCCAATCTGCTCCAGGTTGTTCAGCAGCGCTTCGGGCAGCGGCAAGTCGGAAAAAGGGTGTGTAATCAAGGTTTACTCTCTACCGTGAAAAGTCTGCATCGCCGGATATAACATCACTCAAATCTGTGTGGCAATGCATTTTGGGGTCAGGAGTATAACAGAGCTGATGAAAAAGCGCGGATGCGGAGTATACCCATCAAAGGGGTAGCTTGCTCAGGAATAGTTAGAAATAGTTAGAAGTAGAGAGGTGCCAGAATGAAAATCTGTATTACCGGTTTGAACTGGTTGATGATCCAGTCAAACAATGCACCGATCTCTCTCCTGTCTATGACAAAGTGCCTTCCTGACAAGCTCAGCATGACATCACCTGATGCTTCTGGCTGAAAATTGATCACTGTGACCTCTTGGTCTGGAGTCATCAATTGAGCCATAAAGGGAGTTTGTGCTCCGGTCAGTGCTTCGACATTCTGCAAAGCGCTACCTTCAGTGGGGCCGGGCTGGAAGCCATAATTTGGCATTGATAGCGCAAGTTCGGCCTGATCCTGTGTCTTTTTGAGCTCCCGGATCGCGCCAGTATGTTCGATAGGAGGATATTCTGGTGAAGAATGCCCCAGCTGTTGAATATATTCGATAATGGCGACTGTCAGGGAGTTAGTGAGCATAGCCGCGGCAGTTGCGCCTTCTGATGAGGGGGCGGGATCGTCTGGAACTGCCTCGTGAGTAAAAACAGCCAGTTCTGTCACCTCTTCATGATTCAGAAAAGCACTAAGAAGGAGGGTCAGGTTTTCGATACAAATGGGCGAACTCTGCAGACCCAGCTCTGTAATAATCAGAGCCTGCTTGTTTTCTACAGGGTGAATATGGATAACCGTGATCATCCCATCTTTTTGGATCATCCGGATAATAAGGTATTTACCTGAAAGCAAAAGCGACTTGAGATTCAACAGTGATTGATCAGCAAATTTGATATTAAAATCTGACAATAGTGAGATCAGGACAGGCAGTTCCGCCTTGTCTCTCAGTAGCAACATGGCTTCCCCACGGGGCAGGGCCGAAGCATGAGTGCCTGATATTCCATAGCCTCTCTTTTCAAGTCGTTCAATAAGGTTGTAAGCAATAGATGAGCCTTCTGAATCCTGCACTGAAGGTCGCACAGTTTGAAATTCTTCATAAACTCCTTGTTCAATGGGTGGAATAAGATTGTGAGCGACAGAAGGAGTGGTTGTAGTTGTCGTTTCAGCGGACAATGATTCGACGGCCAGATTTTCTTCGTGGAGATCGTCGTGAGTAGGAAAGCTGCTCTTGTGCCCTGCCGTTTGTTCAAAACTGTATTTGGCAGTGGCTGGCAGAGATAAATCAGAACGGGCACTGATCATAGCAGAATAACAAGCATAGCCGCCCGATTCCTGTCTCTCATCTCGCAACAGGCAGCCGCGCTCCATCTGATCCTCTAAAAGAGCAACATTATCTCTATTCGGATCGTCAGAGTCTGGCCCGTTTTCCATCAGAGCCGTTTCAGCAGCATAGCGACGGGCTTGCTGTGCCTCCATAGCATCTTCCATCTGATTGAGCGTATTCTGAATACACCACAGACAGATATAACCTCCGAAGCCGTCCGGTTGCATTTCTATAGAGCACGAGTGTTTTAAGCACACAGGCTTGTCAAAGGACGGCTTGTCAGCCGCTTTTACCTGGTAAGCTGACATAGATGCAAACAACATCAGTACAAGACTTACAGAGAAAGCCGCTCTGATTGAAAAGGATTTTATAGATAAGAAGGAGTCCATTACCGCAATCGTTCATGATTTTATTTTCCTAACCGTGGACAGATTAGAACACAGATTGTCATATTGCCCGGAAACCCATTGGTCAGAATGACCATTTACCGAGCATGAAGAGGGGGATTTTCGATTTTTGGAAGCGGACGGGTGAATAAATCAAGGAAGTAACCGACTTATAAACAGAATACTTCTAAGGAACAGACCATGAGTAAACAACCCTCCTCGTCAGAGCTGGAATCGGGTGCCAACCCTTATATCTGGCTGATTGGGCTCATCGCAGGGGGGGGCCCTGTTTGTTATGACGCTGGTGCTGCCTGCGCCCGAGGATATGCCTGTTGCTGCCTGGCACTGTGCTGGGCTGGCTCTGATGATGGCCGTTTTCTGGTCCATGGAAATACTGCCTATCGCAGTGACCGCACTGTTACCGCTGCTGCTGGCTCCGTTAGTTGGCCTGCTCTCTCTGGATAAAGTCGCTTCGGCTTATGCCCACCCTGTCATCTATCTTTTTATGGGAGGCTTCATGCTGGGTCTGGCTATGGAACGCTGGAACCTGCATCGCCGAATTGCGCTTCTGACCATGCTGGCCTCTGGCACCGGTGAGCGTCGACAGGTCATAGGATTCATGCTCACCACCGCTTTTATCAGCATGTGGGTGTCTAATACCGCCACGGCTATCATGATGTTACCCATTGGTATGTCTGTGATCTCAATGATGAAGGAAGAACGGGGCTCCCACGGACATTTTCCTGCGGCTCTGCTGCTGGCTATAGCCTACGGCGCTTCCATTGGCGGCTTTGGCACCTTGATTGGAACACCTCCCAATGCCTTGTTAGCGGCTTTTCTCAGTGAGCAATACGGCATAGAAATTGGCTTTGCCCAATGGATGCTGGTAGGTATGCCTGCGACGCTGTTGATGCTATTGGTCACGGGTTGGTGGCTCAGTTCGGGGGGCTATAAGCTTCGTCCGGGAGAAAATGAATCTGTACGCAAGTCTTTAAAAGAACAATTAGCTTCCATGGGCTCTTTGAGCAGGGCTGAAAAATGGGTAGCAGTGATTTTTACCGCAACCGCATTATGCTGGATCTTCAGACCCTGGCTGTCCGGCTTTTTACCGGGTATAAAGCTTACTGACACAGCTATAGCCCTTGCCGGAGGACTGCTGATGTTCATCATTCCTGTCCGGTGGGGTGAAAAGCTCGATTTTCTTCTTAACTGGAAAGATATTCGCAAGCTTCCCTGGGATGTTTTGCTACTGTTCGGAGGCGGTCTGAGTCTGGCTGCGATTATCCGAAAAACAGGGCTGGCAGAATGGATCGCCAGTAACTTTCAGGTGTTGGATGGATTGCCCACCATCGCCGCCATTGCGCTGGTGGTTTCCGTGATTATCTTCCTGACCGAAATTACCAGTAATACGGCCACTACGGCTGCTTTCCTGCCGCCTTTGGGAGCACTGGCTGTCTCCCTTGGGTTGGACCCGGAAGTTCTGGCTATTCCAGCAGCCATAGCCGCCAGTTGCGCCTTTATGCTGCCCGTTGCCACTCCCCCCAATGCTATCGTGTTTGGCTCAGGTCTGTTATCGATTCGTCAGATGATTCGAAGTGGCCTGATTCTGAATTTGGCGGGTATAGTGATTATCACTGTATTGTGCTCGCTGCTGGTGGAGAGGTTTTTTTAGCCAGAGAACCTGAAGTTTCAGACGCCAGATGCAAAGAAGTAAGCAGCAAACGCTGCCCAGCTCAGGCCCAGTAAAAGCCAGGGCAGCCAGTGCTGTTTATAGCGGGTTACTTCCTCAGTGATCGTTTCAACCTCTGTGGCAGGGGGCTCTGACTGCCTTTTCACTTTTTTCAGGTGTTTATCCAGTTCCCGGGCTTTGGCTTTTTGCTGCTTTTTATAGTGCTCAATGCCTTTTTGGATGCCTTGGGCAATTAGTTTTGTCTGTTCTTTGCTCTGACCGGGCCGCTGAGTGGCCCTGGCCACCGACATGGCCTCTTCACGGGTTTTGGATGGGTCGGTTTTTTTTCGGGGGCTGGCCATATCGTAAGACAGTCTCGGGGCAGGGAAAGAAGAGTGGGATAATAAAGCAAGACTCTGATGAAATCAGCCCAGATCTCCAAGACTCTGTGGTTATGCCTTCTGATCAGCTATAGCCATCTTCCGGGTAGCTACAGAGAGAATCATTGATTGTCTGCTGCCACTGAATGACATCTTTCTTGAAAGTCAGCGCGTGAGCCTGAAGAAATTTTGTTAGTTACGCTTAACAACATGTTATGAACTTTCATTCTGAAACTGCCTCCAACTGAGTACATTATTTTGAACCTCCTTGCTGATCGGAGATAAATACCAGCTTTTCGGAACCAGACATGCATGCGATAAATAATAATCCCCGCACTGAACCACCACTAACGCGAGCCCGGGCTCGCGCTCTATCCCTAACACCAACGGGTAACAATGCGGGGAGGTCCATCACCACAACTGACAAAAAAAAATATTCATTGCAGGATTTACCGTCAGACACACTGTCCATGATTTTTTGCAAATTAAAACTTCGGGATATTCGCAGTTTGCAAAAGGTATGTACCCGCCTTCGCGACGTTGTTAAACAAAATAACGCTCTTGCAAAAGCCTGGTATCGGCAGTTTTCTTTACCGCATCAGGATCAACTAAGGATGACCATCACCACAAGAAATGAGAATCAACTCCGTGCGTGGTTTGAGTCGTTTTCGAATGATCAGGCGTTAGTCACGTCACTTATAGATCGCCGACAGGAGAGTATTTATTTACCTGCGCTATTATTTTTCACCAAAGCTGAGCTGATGTCTAAATGTGAAACATTTGAATTAGTCACTAAAGCCACCATCGACAAAAATTATAAATTTAACTCAACCACCAGCATTTACGAGCGCATGAATATATCAGACCGCAATAGGGTCAAATCAGCCGCACTCAGTGCTGACGGTCGATATCTGGTAACCGCCAATGGCGACCAAACGGCAAAAATTTACGGTCGCAAGACTGATGGAACATGGGAAAAAAAAACCACCATTCCCCATCACGGAGGGCCCCAATCAGCGATTTTCAGCCCTGATAGTCAGCATTTGGTGACCACCAGTTGGAGTGGCACCGAGACTATATATGACCTGGGAAGCAATGAATCATGGGAGCCAGGAACCATCATTTCCCATAGTGCTATGATCACATCAGCCAGCTTCAGCACCGATAGTCGACATCTGGTGACCGCCAGTTGGGATAAAACAGTGAAAATCCATAGCCAGAAAGAGGATCAATCATGGGAGTTAACAGCTATCCTTCGCCGGAGGAATGCTGTCGGTTCAGCCAATTTCAGCACCGATGGCTGCCACCTGATAATCGCCTGTGGGGATAAAACGGCGCAAATCTATAGCAAGAAGGACGATGGATCATGGGAAAAAAAAGATGTCATTACCCATGATGCTGCTGTCTGGTCAGCCAACTTCAGCGCCGATGGTCGTTATGTGGTCTCCGCCAGTGATGATTGCAAGGCGGAAATCTATGAGAAGAAGTCCGATGGATCATGGGAAGAAAATACCATCATTCAACACAGAAAAACTGTCAAATTCGCCACCTTCAGCCCCGATAGCCGACATCTTGTGACTGCCAGTGACGATCGCACAGTGAAAATTTACGGCAGAAAAGCCAATGGGTTATGGGAAGAAAAAGCCACCTTTCCCCATAAATATTGTGCCTTATCAGCCACCTTCAGTCCTGACGGTCGCCATGTGGTGACTAAAGCCTTATATCAAAAAACGGCAAAAATCATTGGTCAGCAGGATGACGGGTCATGGTTAGAAAAAGCCAGCATTGTCCATGATAAAGCTATCACATCGGCCACCTTTAGCGCTGATGGCGGCGATGTGGTCACCTCCAGTGAGGATGGCATCGTAAAAATCACTGAATTACGGGCGAATAATCAATTGTTTGTTGTCAATAAGTGATCCTGTTCCGGGTGTTTAGCTATCCTGCTCGTTGCATTACATAGAGCTTCATATCAAAGCGGCACTGCAAAGCATTCAGGCTGGCGAGCTTTTCTTTCTGGGAAGGTTTGACATGCCAGTAATGTGGGGTCATTGCCAGTAAGTCCATAATATCTGTGGCTGAGTTGAGCTGCATAACACCCTGAACCGCTTTTGTTTCAGTCAGAGTAAAACTTTCAGGCAGTTGATCGAGCAGTTTATCCACAGGGTAAGGTCTGACTGTTTCGTAGATAACCTGACGAAGTTCCAGCAAGTGCTTCTCTCCCGGAGTTAACACCAGCACGTGCCCTTCAGGCTTTAACAGTCGTGCAAACTCATTCCAGTCGCATCGTGAAAATACACTGATGATGACGTCCAACTCCTGATCTTTGACGGGAATGTCATTGACGCTGGCCACCAGCCATTGGACAGCTTGGTTTCTTTTGCAGCAGGCTACAATGGCAGGCTTGGAGATATCAATGCCGGTTACTGAGGCTTCCGGAAACGTCTGTTGTAACCTTTCTGTGTAGTACCCTTCACCGCATCCGGCATCGAGAATAGACAGTTGGCTTACTGAAGGCTTCCCAAGACTGTCCAGAGTATTGGCCAGCGAATCAGCCACCGGCTTGTAGTAGCCCTTGTCCAGAAATCGGGTTCTGGCCTGAACCATTGTTTTATCATCGCCCGGGTTTTTACTGCGCTTTTTATGCCCCGGAAGCAGATTAAAATACCCTTGCCTGGCCCGGTCAAACTGGTGATTCCGGATGCAGCCCAGACCCATACCGGAAGTATGGAATGACTGTGCCAGAGGTTCGTGGCAGACAGGGCAGCGAAGAATAAGGGTCATGATTACCGGTACAGATGAAGTGCGAGCCGAGAAGTTTACTGTTATTCCCGCTTTTTGCCATGAAAAAATGCCCTTACCGCCGGTGATTAAATCAGTTACGGCGGCTCATGGCTGTATTTCGGGCATCTATTTCAACAGCGGATGGTTTTCTGGCAATTGGCGGGATATCCAGAGCGCCAGCTTGCGCTTCATGCTCGGCTCTGATTCTTCCCCTTTCACCAGAGGTTGTATCAGCTTGTCATGAACCAGCAGACGGTAGAGGTATTCAACTTTTTGCTTGGCGGAGTCGGTCGGTTCAAACTGCCCCGCTTTGCGTTTTTGGGCATAAATAGCTCCGACTCTCAGAGCCTCTTTGACCAGTTCACTTTCATTTTTCAGTTTTTTCATTCGCCACCCGGTCGTTTTCTCAAGATTCAAAGACAAGGGTACATAATAGCCCAAGAGATCTCATGCTCCTCCTCATTGGACCTTTAAGCTCAACTTCTTAAACAGAAAACTCAGACACCAGAGTGGCCCGACCAGCAGAAACTGGATGTCTTCGAAGAAGGAGGGTTTTTTGCCCTCTATCTTGTGGCCGACAAACTGGAAGATCCAGGATACAACAAAAACAGCAATACTGACGGTCAGTAAATACTCACTAAGGCTGGCAGCTATGCAGCTCATAGCTGCATATAAAGCGATGATGCCCAGTGTCAAAGGCAGAGAGAGCATGAAGTAGAAAATCAGGGTGATGGCCATGACCACAAAAACGGCGGCAGGGCTGAAAGACCAGACCATGCCAATGATGCTGAACATGATCGCCGGAACACAGATCCAGTGAATTAGCTTGTTGGTAGGGTTCTGGTGGCTTTCGGCGTAAGCATCAAGCCATTCAGTCAGGGTTCGCATTTGCATAGGGGGCCTCATTCTACTGAAACCTGCTAAAGCAGTATTTTTATTATTATCTTTAATTTGCGTAAGACCATCAGCGAACTGAGTGGGCGTGGATGTCAATGGTACCTTGCCGAGTGATGTTGTTCCTAATGATTTTAAAATGCGCCGCGGTTTTTCATCATCAGCCAGTTATCACCAAGACTGGTTTCCTTGCTGGCAAGGAGTAGTTCCTGTCGATTCTGGTTCATCGCTGCGATTATCGGTTTTGTGGCTATTTTAAATTGCTTCAACGCCTCCCCTCGCAAAGGCTTTCCGTTTGGCAGTTTAGCAGTCATAACGTCGACGGCCCTGCCGTCGATTAACAATTCGTAATGCAAGTGAGGACCGGTAGATAAACCGGTATTTCCAGTTTTACCAATCACGTCCCCTTTGCGAACCTGTTGCCCTTCTTGCACATTCAGCTGGCTCAAATGAAGGTACCGGGTGACATAGCGTTTGCCATGTTGCATTTCGATGAAGGTACCTGCCGCCGGGTGATTGGTTTTTGCTTTAACGATGGCTCCGTCAGCCGGTGCATAAACCGCAGTACCTACCGGCACTGCCCAATCTGTTCCGCGGTGCGGGCGAATCTGGCCGGTGATCGGGTGTTTTCTGGCAGGGTTAAACCCAGAGCTGACCTGACTTTTTATACTCAGAGGGTATCGTGAGAAAGAACTGCCGAGTAGTTTCCCTTCCGGCGTATAGTACTTCCCATCGCTGTGACGAACCGCTGTGTAGGTTTTATTCTTCTGATACAGTCGGGCAGCCAGAATGTCACCGCCAAACCCCTGACTGTTTTTAGGGGAGTCGTCAATCAGTAGTTCAAAACGGTCGCCGACCCTCAGATCTTTATTGAAATCAAGCTGCCATCGAAAAATAGTCTCAAACTGCTGAATGACAGAGGCTGAAACTCCAGCTTTTCGCGCACTTTGGTAAAGGCTGCCCTGAATGTTGCCGGTAACCGTTCTGAATTGTTCAAAAGCACTGACTTCATGCCTGTCAATGGAATGAGCAAAAGCAATCTTTGAGAAAGATACTGAAAGGATCAGAGCGGCCGGCAAACTGCGTCCGACTTTGAAATTGAACAGTTTTCCGGATGATCGATTACTCCTGTCCAACAATCCGGTGCAGGCTTTGTAAAATAGATTCGCAGGCATTCATCAGGACCCCGGCTGAAAAAACTGCAGGCAGTATCACAGCCCTTGAAAAAGTGAACTATGGAGAGTTCTCCTTAATAAGCTTACCTTCAGGGAAAGTGATAACAATGACTCTCAGGATGTTTACTGAGCGGGTATCGGACAGAGAAATATAAAAGAGAACGAACGAAGTGATGGTCTCTGAACTCTTGTGCAAGCGGTTGTTCTTCTCGAGGCTTTTACTTAGTTTTTCCTGTAATACCTCAATTCCGCCAGCCTTCAGAAAGGAGGCTGGCTTTCAAACTTCATGGTTTCACCCGTGGCAGGGTGTTTGAAAATCAGCAGGCTGGCGTGCAGGTGCAAACGTTCAGACGCTGTTCTGGCTTCGTCATGAGCATAAAATTCACAGCCCAGAACAGGGTGTCCCAGCTCAGCCAGGTGAACCCTCAGTTGATGAGACCGGCCGGTCACTGGTTCCAGCCAGACCCTGCCATAAGCGCCATCACCCGCCATGAGGTGATAACGGGTCAGAGCCTTTTTACCAAGCTCATGATCGACCATCTGTCTGGGTCGGTTAGGCCAGTCGCAGATCAAAGGCAGGCAAATTTCTCCTGATTTCTGATCCGGCACCCCCCAGACTTCTGCGATATAGCCTTTTTCCACTTCCCGATCCCGGAACTGTCGACTCAGTTCTCTGTGGCTGGCGGCATTCAAGCCGAACACCATCAGTCCCGATGTGGACATATCCAGCCTGTGGACAACTCTGGTTTCCGGCTCAATAGCAAGCAACCGGGCGTGGACACTGTCGTTATGGTTGGGTGGACGACCGGGAACACTTAGCAGCCCCGCAGGTTTAACAACGACCACCAATTCAGCGTCACGGTAAAGCTCCGTCAAAGGTTCCTGGCAGGGAGGTGCGATAAAAGTCATGTAAAAAGGTCAGTGATGAATGAGTGGGCATTATGCAAGTTTCGCGACCTCACGAAAATGGTCAGGGCTTTTGACAGGCATGATGCACATAACTATATTTGTAGCAGTCTGATACAAAAAACAGGATTTGAAACATGCCAAGCAGACCCTTACGACTGGATGAAGAACTGGTGACCGCTGCAACTCTTGTTGGCAAGGTCAAAAAACGCTCGGCGGCAAAACAGGTGGAATACTGGGCCAGCCTTGGCAAGGTAGCCAAGGAAAACCCTGACCTGCCCATTACTTTCATAGAGGATATTCTGGAAGCCGAAGAAGAGCGCAAACAGGGTCTGGTCTCGGAGTACCGTTTTGGCTAAAGCAGAAACGATACTCCAGACAGCCCGGTTTGCAAGAGCCGTGAAAAAACTCAGGCCAAACCAGAAAGCAGATCTTGATACAGCCATCAAAGCCATAGCCGACAATCCCGATATTGGCGATAAGAAGAAAGGCGTTCTGAGCCACCTCCGGGTATATAAATTCAAGATGACAAAACAATTGACCCTGCTGGCCTATTACTTTGACGACGGCGAGCTGGTTCTGGAACTGATCTCCTTTGGCTCCCATGAAAATTTTTACCGGAACCTTGAGCGGCAAGAGCGCCAGTGACCCAAAGCTGTTGATGGCAACCTTTCTGAACATATTGATCTACCGGTTGTCATAGTCTACTGTTTGGGATATACAAATTATATATACAGGGCTAAACATGGAAACCAGCGTATTCAGAAACAACCGCTCACAGGCGGTCAGAATCCCGAAAGAGTTTGAGCTGCCGGAGGGCACAAAGCGTGTCAGAATCTCCAAGCGCGGAGAATCTATTCTAATCACGCCGATAGAAGGGGATTGGGACTCATTCTTTCAGATGATTGATGAAAACGCCGTTGAGTTTGAGCGTGAGCCTCAGCCCGACATGCAGATCAGGGATCTGGGAGACTGGGGCGAATGAAATATATGCTGGATACCAATATGGTTATTTTCGCTATGCAAAAAGGCGACCCCATGCGGGTACGCCAGAAGATAGCCAACCACAGTGGCGATATGTTCATTTCCTCAATCACCTATGATGAGCTGATGTTCGGGGTATATAACTCCGACAGCGAAAAGAGAAAGCAGTGCAAAATCACCATGCTGAATGAGTTCCTGTTGCGGGTTTCCGTTCTTCCCTTTGATGAAAAAGCCGCCGATCATTCGGCCAATATCCGACAGCACCTTTGCTCAACAGGTCAGCAAATCGGTGGATACGATAATCTCATCGCGGGACATACCCGAAGCCTTGGCATGACCTGCGTCACCAATAATACCCGCGAGTTCGCCAGGGTGCCCTCCCTGTCCGTGGAAGACTGGACTAATGAAAAAAAAGCACACAGAAGACAAGCTGGAAGATGCCATTGAGTATCAATGACCGGCAACTTTCTTAACAAAACGAGCAACAAAACGTTCTATAAATTCCGGCACCCGTCTGAAAATAAGGGCACAGACCAGCAAATTAAGTACACCGAGTGTCAGGAAAAATGGTTCAATGGACAGCTGTAGTACCCCCAGGCATACCATGCCAAACAAGGCACTGACCACCATGTAAAATGAATTCTGAACATTCAGGGCGGCGATCGTCTGTGCACGAAGGTTCGCAGGTGTTCTCTGCTGAACCATGGCGTACAGAGGCACAATAAACAGGCCGCTGAAAAAGCCAATCATGCCCAGATCCAGTAATACTCTCAGATTCTCAGCGTTTTCGACAAAAGCACTAATGCTCAGTAAGTTCGTAGTTGTGGCAGGAGTGATAGCAAAATACAAATCGATTCCGAACAGGCTCAGGCCCAGAGCACCGATGGGTACAATACCCGGCTCAACACGGCCTTTGGAAAGTTGTCCACAGAACAGTGAACCGGCAGCGACACCAATAATAAACATCGCCAGCATGATACTGACGACTTCCGGGCTGCCTTTCAAGGTCTCGCTGGCCAGGTTGGGAAGCTGTGTCAGGTAGGCGGCTCCCAGTGCCCAGAACCAGGAAATAGCAATAATGGATTTGTGAACGCTGTCGTTTGATCGGGTTTTCCTGATCATAATCAGGCTTTGCTGAAAGAGGTTCCAGTTTATTTTCAGATCGGGAGCAGCCGCTGTAGCCTTGGGTATAAACAGAGATGCCAAATAACCCAGGATGGCGAACAGAACCACAGAAATGGCTATCCACATAGTAGCATCGGGCTGTTCAGTCAAAATACCCGCACCCAGCGTACCCGCCAGTATGGCAACAAAAGTACCCATTTCTACCAGTGCATTGCCGCCCATCAGTTCGTTTTCATTGAGGTGTTGAGGAATAATGGCGTATTTAACCGGCCCGAAAAAAGCGCTTTGAATCCCCATCAAGAACAGCAGAGTCAGCAGAACCAGATAGTTCTGGGTAAGGATAAAGCCGGAAGCGACCGCCATAATGACAATTTCCAGCAGTTTGATCCGGCGGATAATCATCGATTTTTCATATTTGTCACAGATCTGCCCGGCCGCACTGGAAAAAAGAAAGAAGGGAAGAATAAACAGGCCAGCAGCCAGATTGATGTAAAGATCTGAGTTAAATGGCAGGCTCTCTGCTGCGGCGAATGCCGCCATCAGTAATAAAGAGTTCTTGTAGAGGTTGTCGTTAAAGGCACCCAGGAACTGGGTCAGGAAAAAAGGTAGAAAGCGTTTTTTGCCCAGCAGTGCCAGCTGACTCTGTTGCCCCATGTCAAAGCCTCGTCGTTTGTTATATCCCCGAATTCGCCTCTACAAAAGGGGAAGGTGGCTACTGTCAGATAGCATGACGTGGGGCTATGACAAGTGCAACGTCTACAATCATTTAGCAGTAATCAGGTAGAAAAAATACATCCCTGGTGTTACACCAATGCATTAGAGATCGACTTCAAATTCACGTTGTTAAAAAACTCTTCGGCAATTTTTGTCAGCTCATCGGATTTGAGAATCAGAGCGTCACTGGCGTCGTGCGCCTGCCGTAAATAGTTTTCCTTAATCGCTTGCACAACCCAGTGTGAGTGTTCAATTACCGACATCATGGCATACAGCTCTTCAGGTGAGGATGGAGCATGAGCGCCATAGTTTTCAAAATTCATGCTCGCTCCGAAGGAAGCTTTGGCCCAACAATAGGTTAAACAACCACCTTTCGAGTTCGCCATCCCATAAAGATAATGACTGAAGGCCTGCCAAATCGCTCGACTGCATTTTTTTCTCAAATCATCCAAAAGCTTTCGGTCCTCTGGTGACGCCTCAAGGGACTCTATAATAGGTTTGTACCAGCTTTTGATAGCAAGATTTTTTTTCTCATATTCTTTTTGAGCATGATTTTTCTGATAACCCAAAGTTTTTCTGTGATCCTTTTCCAATGCTTGAATATCAGATTTCTACCTTCATACTTGATGATGACTCCAGCTTTGCTCTTTTATCTGCGGTAACTTTCAAGGTAGATGTCGCCTCAACTTATGCAGCTAAATCACAATGC
>NZ_JAHHPR010000418.1:0-1435 GCF_024606255.1 Endozoicomonas sp. SESOKO3 | reverse complement strand
GGCCAGGCTGCTCAGGTAATGTACCAGCCGTTGCCCTCTGCGAATGATCCTGTTCAGAAAGCTCAGGGCTTCGTGGTTTCCATCGGCACTGTCACTCTCGGCCAATGCACTATCGTTGCTGTTGATCAAAGCTGTGGGGCTCAGGCTGACTTGTCCGCCTTTAAAGTGCAGGCTGGCCAGCACGTCCGGTTTGATCAGTGCCAGGGTCTGGTTAGTGTCGGTATTGATGATCCTGACGCTCTGGCTCCTCAGGGGCAGGGAGCCGTTGCTGAGTGTGAGGTTGCTGCCGCTGCTCTGCTCCTGCGGGTCACACTGGTTAAACCCTACCTGTTTCGCAGTCAGGTCAGTAAAGAACAGTGCGGTGCTGTTATCACCCGTCAGTCGTCGTAAATCCGCTTTTGACCCGGACGACAGGAGGACATAATGCTTGCCATAATCGTCTACTGTCCGGGCTGGCCTGCACGCCCGCAGGTCATAGACGTCATTGCCAGGACCACCGATCAGGGGGCGGGTCCAGTCGACGAAGGCTTGCCACAGGCTGCTGTTGCCGGGTGCTTCCAGCTTTCGGTTGTCACACCGATCGCTCCGTGTCCAGTTTGCCAGTACCTCGGGGCGTGCGGCTGCGTTTCCCGACGTCCCCAGCAGCAGCAGGTCATTACCGCCCCGCCCCAGAATGGACCATTGTCGGGCATGGGCGCCCACGTACAGGATGTTGTTACGGTCATTGCCCCAGAGTCTTAATGTCCTGTTGCCCATGGCCGACGAGCTGATCACGGCGGGTATAAACGGCCATGGACGGTAATGGCTGCCGGGTTTCGGTCCGCTCACCTGAACACTGCCGGGTTCCCAGCCCCACTGGTTTGTGCCAGTAATAAACACTTGTCGTCTGGATTGTATGGGGTTTAATGGCTCCAGCGTCAGTTTAATCCCGTCCATAGCCCGGTGTGTGACGATTTTTACTGGCCGGTCTTGCGCTTGCCGGATGTACAGGGGGTTGCTGGCGTTGGCGTGGATGAATCGAAGGCGGTTCTTCCGGTTTCCTGCCGTTAATGGAAATACCACCCCCTGGCCAGAGCGCATCACCCTTGCTGCCAGATCGGATAAGGTCAGCTGAAGGTCATTGAACACCAGGGTCGTTGGTTGCGGGAACCGGTCGTGCTGTTTAGGCCAGACCCCCTGGATCACGATCCCGGCGTTGCCTCCCTCAAAGCGGTGAGACAGGACCAGGTTCTGACCCCGGCGACCGGCCTGGTAAAGGAAGGCCGGTACTTTCAATTCAATGCGGGTCTGTGCCTGGTTTTTAACGTCGGTTTGTTCTTCAGCAAGGCCGGGATGGAGGATGACCCGGGAAAAAAACGACAAGTCACTCTTATTAATCTGAATCACATCCGAACCGCCCTGGCCCTCCACCATGACCCCAAACTGTCGGCGGGAG
>NZ_JAHHPR010000417.1:0-1461 GCF_024606255.1 Endozoicomonas sp. SESOKO3 | reverse complement strand
CAGGTGATCCGCCCGGCGGGCGAGCAGCGGACGGTAGCACAGATGGCCAAACACCCGGTCTTTTCCCGTGTGCAGGCGCACTCCGGCAGTCTCCTGGCCGATACCCACAGTGGCTTCCAGCTGTGGATACCGGACGAGGCCTGGGACAACACCCGGGTGGTCAGCGAAAACCTGCCGATGGAAACAGAACCCTTTGCACACTGGCAACTCAAGGCCACCGGGCAGACCGTCGCCAAGTCTAACGATACCCTGAGTGTGCGTCAGTTCACCCCCCGATCCGGCGTGACGATGACGAGCCTGGACCTGGGCCAAATGGTCAAGACAATCCTGTTCAAAGTGACCCTGGATCACCCCGACACGGCCTGGACCAACGCCAGTGCCCGGGCCTTCATCACTGACATCAAGGGAGTGTTGCGCACCAGGGTGGCACAGGCCCGGCAGGAGTTCTCAGCAACAGTAGGTCTGGTACCCCTGACAACCCCGGTCGCCAACCACACCTTGTTCAACCCCTTCAGGACACTGGATCTCTGGTACTTCCCGGACGGTGACACCCTGCTGGCGGCCAAAAAACGCGACAAATTCAAGATTACGGTCAATGACGACGGCCAGCTGCTCGCCCTGTCGGATACCCGCAAAAAGCAAGCTTTCCAGTTTTTCCCACGGCCTGACCAAGGTGCAAAAGGCCATCCCTTTTGTGGGAAGGCTGGTGCCGTTCTGACCGGGATACCTAGCGAGTTCAAGAACCTGGTCTCCATTCCCTGCCGTTACGACTTCCCGGGTGGCAACGAATTGCGAGGCCGATACCAGTGGGAACCCATTGACCAGGCATGGAGCATCAAGACCCCGCGGGCTAAATACCTGGCCAACCGGAAACAACTGTCCCTGGTGGCGCTGGACCTGAGCCTGATGGGGCCCAGGCAACCCTCCGACAGCCTGATCTTCTCGACCTGGCAGGATTTCAACCAGGCCATGCGTTCCGTGCCAATAAGCGCTCGCCGACTGCTGGCCGACACCCGACTGATCGCCCTCAAGCTGCGCCCCGGCTATGCCCGAACCCGAGTGGCCTGGATAGATTACCGGGGCCGGTATTTCCATCAACAAAAACTGTTGTTCGGCCTGCCTGACAAGGAGCACGATGCCCAGCAACTGATTATTGGTCAAACCACGGTCAGGAAAAAGAGCACAACCCGGAATGCCCGGCCGCTTGAGTCAACGGCTTCGGTCGTTTATAGCCCAAAACACCAAACGCTCTACCAGGTCATCCTCGATAGTTACCAGTCACTGGGCACCTTTGGCAGGGTAGCCGTAATGGCGGACGGTCTGCTACTGTCAGGAACGCGCGGGGACGACAGTATCAACCTGGAAGCCTTGCGGCTGGATACTTACTACTATGAGAACCGGGCGGCCTCCCGCCGACAGTTTGGGGTCATGGTGGAGGGCCAGGGCGGTTCGGATGTGATT
>NZ_JAHHPR010000416.1:0-1419 GCF_024606255.1 Endozoicomonas sp. SESOKO3 | reverse complement strand
ACGACGTTGGTACACCCGAAAAGTTATCCCTTTTTTTCAAGAATCAATGGTCGAGTCACCTGTGGTGGTTTCTGTTAGCAAAACTACTTCCTCCTTCCATCGTACCCTACCCTTCTTTCCGTCATGGCTTACCATCACTGTCCCGGGCATTTGGTGATGCCCCCGACTGCACTCCTCATCCGGTGATGATCGATCACGCTTTACTGAAAGGCCGTTTATCAGTGCAAACCAGTTGTATCGAAAACCACCCTGTATGGCAGATCACTGCCTCACCCCCTACATCATCGACAGAGACGCAGGCAGTTGATGGTGATTCTTTGTCTGTCTGGCTATCACTATGGACACTGCTGAATGACACCCATACCAGCACCCTTTTCCTTCGTCCCTGGCGGGAACGTCACCGCAATCACCTGCAGGCTATTATCTGTCAAACACATCCACTCACCCATCATAAAAAGTGTCAGAGTGTTCTTATTGATGTCCCGATGAATCACGAAAAACCCTGGCTGCTGCCCGAACTGGCTAACAAAGAAACCATAAGCAGCGACGGGCACACCGCTCTGGACAGCACCTACATTAAGCGGGTCAATCAGGCTATTCACTGCCTTTCTTCCCACGGTGAGTTGTTTGCCGAACCCGATAAAGGCAAGTCAGCCGACAAAGAAAAAATACACGCCTGCGATAATAATCGCTGGCTTTACCCATTGTCAGACCAAAAGTCGGATCAAAGATGGCTTTATCAACCGGGTATTCCTGAGACTCCGATAAAACCCGGTCCGGCACTCATCACCGGGAAATACTTTAACCTCTGGGCATTGGAAAAGGCGTCTCCCGGCAGTGACACCTATCCGGTCTGGTCGAGGTCTTCTCTATTCATCGCCCGCAACGACCGACATCGAAAGTACCATTTCTGGGGAGCAGGAGACCCGGTGCTGTTAATGCAGTTCGCTGATGCCCCTTATAATATCAGGGATCATTATGCCGGTTGGGATGGCCCTGACATTGGCACCCTTGTAGAAAGCGAGCATCTCAACCTGGCCACCCTGTTTATGGACGCGGTGACCAATACACCCTTTAATCTCTATCAATGGCGGGGGATTCTCTCAGGGTTCAGCTCACCGTCCCTGCCAAAAAGCCTCAGTGACCGGGTAAGGCAGCAAATTCTGAACGACCCCGGCTCACTTTACCAGTTTGTTCAACAGCGGCCAGAGTTACTGAACAACGTGCTGACCTATTTGAACCGGGAGCTTCCGGGGCACCCTGTCCACTCATACTTTTCTGGTCGTGTACCCCCCTATTCTACCCATCAAACAAACGGAAACCCACTGGCTTTGCTGCCAGAAGCGGGAAATGCGTTCCAGCCAGATACATCACTCCCATCAACAACATTTACAAGGGGCATGATTGCTTTTTCTGGCG
>NZ_JAHHPR010000415.1:0-1168 GCF_024606255.1 Endozoicomonas sp. SESOKO3 | reverse complement strand
GTTTGGTCTACCTTTCCAATCCGGAAAAACAGAGACTGAATCTTCTAAAATAACGGCTGAAAATAACCCCCCTCCCATTTCTTCAGGTTCCACCTCAAGAAGTGTAAAGCCCTCGCCATCAGATAATGTTGCTGAGATGAGCGTCGCTGACAACCTGAAAGAAAGGGTGGATTCAAGCGGGCAGACGCAGAGCCTGAGGGAAAGAACAATTGAAGATTCTGGTAGTGACGCTGGCGGTACTGTCCTGTCTGCACAAGGTTCAAAACAATGTCATCCGTCCTCTGATGCCTCTGTCTTACGAGCTGACAATGCTATTCTGGCAGTTCATTTCAAATCTTTAGGCACGATAACGCCCTCATACAAACCCTTCCCGGTAAGTGACAGTAATGAGCCCATGGATGAACAATTTGCCAATAAAACGATTGGTTGGCTCCGGCAGCTTAACACATCATACGAAGAGCGGAGCTCAGTCATGACAAGCTTTAATAATCAAGTTCCGTCAATGAACGTAAGTTTTACCCAGTTTGGCAATGGCTTGGTCACGACAATCTTCAATGCTTCTCGTTCGCCAAATGTGCAGGAAGTAAGAAAACGTCTGGGTGTTTTTTATGATGAGGATTATATGCACTATGAACTTCCCAGGCTTTCAAACGGTATTAACCTCTTGCAGCACACACTACCAAAATATTTTGATAGGAGTTACATATCCAGCTTTGTAGCAAAGGATAACGGGCATACACCCAGTGAGTGTCTGAATGCTTTTTTTCATGGCCCTACCATTGCAGACTGTGCGACAACCCTGCTGGCCTGTCAGTATCGAGCCATTGAATCCATCATTGGGACCGACGAATTCAATCGGATCTTTGGTGCACCGGTCGCAAAGTTCAGAATTTCCCGCACGATTAGCAAAAGCTCTTCTAACTTCGCGAATATGGCTGAAAATTTAAGATCGATCGATTTCAGCAACCCTATCCATGATCTGTTTTACAATCTTTCGCACATTGATGAAACCCGCACTGATAGAACTGACAGGGAACTGTCAGAACAGGATATCAAAAAGGGTGATATCATCTACATTGCGGGCGTAGCAGACTACACGAAGAAACATAAAGTCGGTAATGCTACAGGTTTTAATCTGATATGCACCGGGCAAAACAGCAGCGGACAG
>NZ_JAHHPR010000414.1:0-1170 GCF_024606255.1 Endozoicomonas sp. SESOKO3 | reverse complement strand
CGGTCATCGCCAACTACGTTCTTGACGATATTGCCTTTGAAAACGGCCGCAAGACAGCAGCATTCATGGTCAAGGTTCAGGATACCCTGACACCTTATGCTCATGCTACCGGCATGTCTGAATCAGACCTGTTCAAGGCTATCGATAGCACATTGATGCTGGCTCATACCGTTGCTGCTGAGCTACAGCTAAACGATTACTGGATCAAGCCTTCAGCCTTCATGGTACAAGCCCTAACCGGGTACTACTCCAGCTACAAACCTTTAATGGTGACCCATACCGCCCCGGAAGCTGTCAGGCTATTCCTCTCAAACATGCAGCTCCTCTATTTTCTGGATCTGACCAACAGGGGCGATTACATGCACAGGATGCTCATACCTTTCGAACACTGGATGGAACGCTATAGAGTTGATCTTGACCGAACCCGCCAATATGCCTATCACAGCAGAATTGAAGAAATCTCTGAAGTGGGCGCTCTGGCAATGCCATTAGGTAAGGCTGCTTCCTCGGTTATTCTAATGAAAACCGGCTCTGCGCTGTTCACCAGACAGTACAACGCCAACTCCCATAGGTACCGCACCATTTACCGTCTGGTCCCCGAAATGGTTAAATCCATGGGATCCGGACAAGGAATTCAGATACCGCTGGTGCACAGGATCACACCGGAAAAAGTGAAAATTCTGGTCTCTGCCACAGCCGGCATCGTACTGGGTCCGGTAGCCACTGCCGGAGCATACGCCCACGGTCTTTTATCCGGGTTTACCTACGTGCAAACATTCGGATTAGCTCTTACAACAAGCCTCACTTTCGACTTTTTCATGAACGACAACAAGATACTAACTGACTGGCTGGGAGGACCTCTGGGCCGAAGTCTTGACAAACTTAATCGCTGGAGAGGCCTGGGTGAAACGAAAACTGACTATGTTAAACGCACTGCCATTGCCAAGCCTCAACGCTACAATGAAACGGATGAAAAGTATGCTTGCCGTGTTAAAGTAAAGAACGTAATGTACGGCTGGATGCGAAACGAGAACTATCTTCAGTTTCGTGAACGGCGTGACCGAACCATGAAAATGTACAGCAATGGCTGGGAGAAATACTTCAAAAAAAATGTGCCTAAATGGTCATTCTCCCATGCAGAAAGTATTCCTTACTCTTACACTCTGGGTG
>NZ_JAHHPR010000038.1:0-1158 GCF_024606255.1 Endozoicomonas sp. SESOKO3 | reverse complement strand
GTCCAATGATTGCTATCAGCTCTCGTCAGGGGGCTCGTCCGCTGTATAACCAGTACCCATGAAAACTTCACAATCCAAATCATCGGCACAGGTGAAATCATTGCTCTTTCAGATAGCCATTTTCAGCCTCCCAGCCACAATACCTGATAAGGCTTGAGTTGAAGGTCCTGTACCACGGCACCGCCCAGTAAATCGAACCAGCCGACATAGTCTGGCTGGTTCAATGTTTGATGAGCCGATGTCAGGTTGTGTATAGCCACCAGTTTCCGGCGGCCACAGGGCGATGTACGCATGAATGCAAAAATGCCCGGTTCCATATTCAGAATGGTTTGTGAGGCATTGGGATGAAAGCAGGGTTCCTGTTTACGAACTCTGAGATGACTCAGCAGCGATTGGAACACCAGCGACGGTATTGAAACAGGGCTTTCCAAGTCTGGCAATAATTCTTCCAGTAACCACCTGCGACGATTGATAGAGCGGGTTCTGCCGCTGCTCTCTACGCCTGCCAGATCATTAGGCGTGGCAAACAGACTGTGTATATACATAGCAGGTATTCCGCGCATCCCCAGCATGATGAGCTGAGAGCAAATAAATCGCTGTACCTGCCACTGATCCTCGCCTCGTCTGGTCCCTTTCATGGCATCAAACAGGGCAATATTGATCTCATAAGGTGATTCCGTATTGTCTGAAAGGGTGCGCATACTGACGAACCCCCCAAAACGGTGCATGCTGTCGATCAGCTCTGAAACTTCATTCTCCGGGATCAACCCCTTCAGCGGACGCAGGCCTATGCCATCATGGGATGCAGTAAAGTTCAGGACGGTGCAACTCTCTGGATAATCAGGCAGGTCACTGGCCCATTGCACAAGGTATTTCTCAGTGCCCCGATTGAGTGCGTGCAGTATCAGGGGCGGCAGAGCAAATTGATACACCATGTGAGCCTCGTCCTGTTCCCCGAAATAACTGATGTTCTCTTCATGAGGGACATTGGTTTCGGTCAGAAGTGTGCTGCCGGGGCAGGCTTTCTCCATGATCAGTCGGAACAGTTTCACGATAGCATGGGTCTCGGGCAGGCTTATGCAATGAGTGCCCGGTTTCTTCCACAGAAAAGCGACGGCATCCAGCCTTATGACTCTGGAGCCGCGGGCCAGATAAAAG
>NZ_JAHHPR010000413.1:0-1135 GCF_024606255.1 Endozoicomonas sp. SESOKO3 | reverse complement strand
ATCGGCTGACTGGTGAGCAATAAACACCTTGTCCATCTGCTGATTGTCATCTGTCAGCGACTCGGTGTAAGTGACCCGGTTAGCTCCCTCAAACTTTTGAAACCGACCCGGCACCAGTGTGTCGAACTCAGTCATGGAATCCTGCTGATGAAGAATGGTTTCGACCTGCTTTATCCCCCAGGGAGCGACAAGAATACTCAGAAGAGCCACCACTATCATGACACCCAGGGCGGGAATCATGGTCATGCGCAGCAACTGTCCCTGACTGACACCACAAGCCCCCATAACTGTCATTTCATTTTCTGCGTAGAGCCTGCCATAAGCCATGATAATGCCCAGAAACAACCCCATGGGAATAATCATCACCAGGAACTCGGGCATTCTGTAACCCATGATGGCAAAAAGGATGTCGGCGTTCAGCGAGCCATTGGCAGCCTGTGCAAGATAGTTCACAAAACGGCCACTCATGATAATCAGGAGCACAACACCGGTAACGGCCAATGTGACCTTGAGCATTTCTTTGGCCAGGTATCGAAAAAGGATCGAAGGCATGATCTTGAGTTACTGTTTCCGCCGGTTCATTGAAAGTAAAACTCACTTACCTGAGAGATACGGTAAGTACTACGGTTCCAGATGAGAGAGCAGTCCTGGCTACTTGTCGACCATCAAAACACGTTTTTTCTGCCCGGAAAGACAGTTGTCGACACATTGATACAATAAACGGACTAAAATCTATCTCTGAAAGCCTTGCGGGAATTCACTTCTTGTGCAAGCTCTGTTCAAATACCCGACCTGACAATTATCCAACAAACCTGTTCGAGTTTATAGCCCGGATGAAAGAAGTCTCATCATTTACATTCCTTTTGCAAAAAAAGGGTGTAGCCGCAAGAGTCACACAGGGCTAACTCAGGTGTCTGTCGGTGCCATCGAAATCGTAACTCTTGGCTGCCAGCGTCAAAGGCACAATCAGGAGTATTTATCAGGGATTTGTCAGAAAGATTAACAGGAGATCGGGGGCATCCCCGTGAGTTATAACTGGACAAGTGTCCTATGGGAGCAACCATGCAATTTATCGTAAAAAGCGGAGCGGTAGAGAAGCAGAAAACTGCCTGCCTGGTTCTGGGTGTGCAGAAGA
>NZ_JAHHPR010000412.1:0-10494 GCF_024606255.1 Endozoicomonas sp. SESOKO3 | reverse complement strand
GCTTTTGGGGAAATAAGTAAAGCTCAGAGATGTAAGGCTTACAGATTTATTGGCGAAGTTACCTATAGATAGGCTTTCTTTGTTTGAATCGCCTTTTGTACTCGGTTGTAATAGAGCTGCTTTAGCTATCCCTTGCATTTTATTCTCCTTAAGAAAGAAACAGTTTGGATTGTTGGTAATCAATTTGACTATGCTGTTGCCAAAGAGTTCTATCAATAGGAACAAGTGTGTTAGGAATATTAACTATTCGAGACCAGAGCCTGCAAAAATACCAACAGGCTGCTTTCAGTAGCCGCTGAATTTGGCTTTAGCTTCCTATAACTGTACCGAAGCAGACTCAAGAATAGTGTATTGGTAGGTGCCAATATTTCTTATTTCTAAGGTTCCCTGTCCCGATAGATTTAGATAGGGAATCAGAAAGGTTGCTTGATATCTGGTGGTTTTTTTCTTGTCTCTCCGAAAGCCTAATTGCTTGAAATTCTGATTCGAGGATGAGGGCATGGACCATAAAACAGACTCCATTGAGCCTTGATCCAAAAAACCGAATTGTACAGCATGATTGTAAATATGAGACTCTAGTCTATCTCTTGCTTTGGTTTGATCATAGGTGCTTGCAATTTTCATTGGAGAGGATAAATAATCAAAACTAAGGAGAGCTGTTCCATCGTTCAAAATGACGATAAAACCAATATTTTCACTCTGGTCAACAATGCCTTCGGGATCAGCTGAAAACTGAATAAAGTAAACTTTACTTATTCTTCTCTCTTTGAGGTCTCTATCAATCTTCAGGGTGGTTTCAGAGTTAGCAGCGGCCAGTTGTAAATATTGCTCAAGATTCTCAGGCCTGGTGTAGCCACGAATTTGTCGAGTTTTTTTACTACCTGTACTATCTGTATAGGTAAAAGTGTCTGGCCCAATGATTTCTACGGTCGCCCAAGTCCAGGAGCAGAATGAAAATATAAAAAAAAGCAAAGGGTATAGTTTATTAAACATGAAGTTTCTCGTATAAAAAAGTTTGTAGCATTTTCTGGCTACAAATAACAACAAGACGAAGACGTCAATATAGTCATACTTCCTTAAAAATACCAAATGTTTCAAAGGAATGCGCTGATGCCTGGCGCTTGAACCAGAGTTATGTGTTACTATGAGTGCCGATTAGCAGTGATGGATGGATAGAATGTTTCTGTCCAGTAGTCAAATAGGTGACAAAGCATGGTTTCCTATAGTCTTTTCGCAAGAACTTTCTTTACCCTTGCACTTGGATATTTAGCCATGAATGCTAACGCAGATGATGATTTGGCTGATAGCATCACCGAGTACAGTGTTACTTTTGATGAGTTATACGATGAAATTGTCGTCGCACATCGACAAGGGGATAGTTGCCACCTTATTATTTCACATTCTCTCGGTTCCTATACACACCCGGCACAGTCACTAAAGCCAAGTGTTGCAATTATCCTCCCTGAAACTATTTATAGGAAAAACTCGCTTTTTAGTATGGAGCTCTGGCCGGCTTCTTACTCTTTAAATCAAAATCGGTTGTTGTCTCCTTCCTTAGATCAAGGCGTAGTGACTCATGAGCCTCTTCAAGAGTTTTCACCCGAGACATTAATTCAAATGTCATCTACTGAGGGTGATCAACGATCTGGCTTCCCCCTTGCCCTCCCGATAGGACCCATTGAAATCCAAAACCAGGATCAGTTATATGTGATTGACCCCATTCTTAAAGATCCAACAGTTACTATTTCCGGGAGCACTGCTTCATCCAGTGTTGAAAATGAACCAGCATCACGAAAACGACCAGCTTCAGGCAAAAGTGCCATTAAGGAGGCCTCGCGACCGAAGCTGATAAGAACCGAGTCTCATGCAAAGTCATTAACTGATGCCACCCCGGGACTGCTACCTCCGGAAGAAGAGTCCTCCCATGGTGCTGCTTCTGAAAGATCTACTATAAGTGAGCACGATCACTATCACTTTCATATCACAGGGCAACTTCTTTTAGGTATTGAGCCCCCACGCACATCAAAATCAAAAAAAAAGATGAGAGAAAAAACGGTTACTATTCCAGTAACGATACTTGTCAGCGCCAACACTGCAGAGGGAACAGCTCAGATAGACTCCCTTTCATCTAATGACTCAAAGTATGCAATTAATATATTCCGCAAACCGCCTCAAGCCAGCTCGTCAGTCAAATTATTGCCGGATAATAACCTTCAGGAAACCTGGAAGGTAGTAAAGAGGCGGGCAATTAGAAAGATCCGGGAAGAGCTTATTTACCCGAAAGTTTTTGGTGTCAGTCAGATAATAGAGTCCTACCCCTCATCAGACGCCAAAACAATATGGGTGATGCCAAAAATAAAATTACAGGTCATTGATGAAATTGATTCCATAAGCTCTGTAGTAAATATGTTCATAGAATCCAGCCCTTAACTTCAATTTCCTGCCCAGTCAAATGTAGAAAAGCCCTCTTTGCAATGCTTTTGTGTTTTTCCGCTTTAGCGTATCAACCGAAACCATGATTCTGCTGTAACCCGTGTTGTCAGGTATAATGTGTCGTTTTGTTTCGGTAATCCGTGATAAAAAGTGAAAGATCCTGTTTTCAATCCATGTTTTCTGATGCCAAGCATTGATATACTGGCCGGGCAAATGAGGAGGGGAAGTCCATAGGAAACCGTTAAAACTGTCAGGTTTCGATGGGTTCTTCATTGATGTTTTGATCTGCACGACAGACGTTTCTGTTCAGAGCAGTAACGAAAAACAGAGCCGGTTAACCGGTCAGGGTCCTGAAGGCTGTTCTTCAGAGATCGTAATACTTTGAAGCTTGCAAATCCGGAGTCTGTTGGAGCTGTGCTTTGGGCACGACAGGTATCTGGACCGAACATGGGAGTTGGGGAGCGCAATGCCATTAATTCGTGAAGAGGATCTGATTGAGAGCGTAGCTGACGCTCTGCAATTTATCTCCTGTTATCATCCGCTGGACTTTATTCACGCTGTTCATGATGCCTGGAAGAAAGAGCCCTCCAAGGCAGCCAAAGACGCCATGGCCCAGATTCTGATTAATTCCAGAATGTGTGCCATGGGTAAACGACCCATTTGTCAGGATACCGGTATTGTTACTGTCTTTCTCAAAATCGGTATGAATGTCCGCTTCGAAAGTGACCGAAGTGTCGAGGATATGGTGAATGAAGGTGTTCGCCGTGCCTACACGCACCCGGAAAATGTTCTCCGTGCCTCCGTTTTGGAAGATCCGGCAGGTGCCCGTAAAAATACCAGAGACAACACACCTGCTGTTATCCATATGACTTTGGTGCCAGGGGATACTGTTGATGTCCAGGTGGCAGCCAAAGGAGGCGGTTCTGAGAACAAGTCCAAGCTGGCTATGCTTAACCCGTCTGATGATATTGTTGAGTGGGTCAGGAAAACTGTGCCAACGATGGGTGCGGGCTGGTGTCCTCCGGGTATGCTGGGCATTGGTATCGGTGGTACGGCCGAAAAAGCCATGGTGCTGGCCAAGGAATCCCTGATGGAACCTATCGATATTCATGAACTCAGAGAGCGCGGACCCGGTAACCGGGTTGAAGAACTGCGTTTGGAGATCATGGATGCCGTTAATAGTCTGGGTATTGGTGCACAGGGTCTGGGCGGTCTCACCACAGTGCTTGATATCAAAATCAAGGATTACCCGACTCATGCTGCTTCTCTGCCTGTAGCGATGATTCCAAACTGTGCTGCTACACGACATGCACATTTTGTACTGGACGGCAGTGGCCCCGTGATTCAGGAAGCTCCGAGTCTGGATGATTACCCTGAAGTCGCTCTGGATATGAGTGAAGGGGTGCGAAAAGTCAATGTTGACGACATCTCAAAAGAAGAGATCAAAGGCTGGAAACCCGGTGACACAGTACTGCTGTCAGGAAAAATCCTGACGGGTCGCGATGCTGCCCACAAGCGCATGGTTGATATGATGTCCTGTGGTGAAGAGCTGCCTGTTGATTTGAAAGGTCGCTTTATTTATTACGTAGGACCTGTTGATCCGGTTCGTGATGAAGTGGTTGGTCCGGCGGGTCCGACGACTTCTACCCGTATGGACAAATTTACCCGCACTATGCTGGAGCAGACAGGTCTGGCTGGAATGATTGGCAAGGCTGAACGGGGTGATGCTGCGATTGATGCGATCAGGGATAACGAATCTGTCTATCTGATCGCCGTGGGTGGAGCCGCCTATCTGGTTTCCCAGGCTGTCAAGAAAGCAGAAGTGGTTGCCTTCCCTGAGCTGGGGATGGAAGCCATCTACGAATTTGAGGTCAAGGATATGCCAGTGACCGTAGCGGTGGATCACACCGGTGATTCTGTCCACAAAACCGGACCACAAATCTGGAAGCAGAAAATTGAAGAGCAGGTTCTTGATATCAAATAAGTGTTCAGGCGCCTGAATTGGGTCAGCTTCCTGGGGCTGGCCTTGTTTCATTCGTTTCTTTATTCCTCCGTTTTCTCTCTCCTGATGACTTTTTACCCACTTTATGGGTTTGCCGAGTCTTCTTCCTTGCCTGATTAAATGCTGTCAATAATGCCGTAATCTGGATGTCAGACCAGAGAAAAGCGGGGTTCTATAATCAATTTATAAGACCGTTCAGTAAGGGCGAATTATGGTTGACGATTCTGATCAGGGTGATGAGCCCACTTCAGGTCCGGGAAATCTTGAAAAAGGTGAGTTTCTTTTTTTCTGGAAGAGCTTGTTTGCAAGGGTTAAACGGTTTTTCTCTGACAGGGAAGTCATTCTCAGAATAGATGATGATTCCAGAGTCGTACGGGCTAATTTGTTGAACCTTCAGATTGAAGATCGATTTGAGCACTTCTGGATTGAAGAGCGGGCAGAGGGTGTTGAAGAAGACGGTGATTCTGATTCGGTCGTTGGGCACGAGCTGTTTTCAGAGCTACTGGCTGCTGAAGAAGAGTGGATAAGATTGCAACGGATCAGGAATCAATTCCGGAAAAACAACGATTAGGGGCAACTGCTTTTGCGTCCCTGGCAAATCGCTAAAGAAGGCCTGTCTGCTTCTGCTCACAGGCCTTTCGTTCATTCAGGAGTCAAAAAAGGTAAACTGAACGTCTACCGTTTTTTACAGAGCCTGAATCGCTTTGAGCTGTTCATCCAAACGTTCTCTGGCAGCCAGGGCTTCGGCCAACTTTCCGCGCTCTTTTTCAACCACTTCGGGTTTGGCGTTGTTGATGAACTTTTCATTGGCCAGTTTGCCTTCAAAGCGCTGAACCTCCTTATTCAGTCGTTCAACTGCTTTGCTCAGACGGGCTGCTTCCTTGTCCTTGTCGATCAGGCCAGCCATCGGTACCAAAACTTCCATCTTGCCGACCAATTGAGTGGTTGACATAGGCGCTTCTTCGTCAGAGTTCAGTGCACGAATGTCTGACAATTTAGCCAAAGACTTAAGAAAAGTGCTGTTTTCATCAAGACGACGATAGTCGTCAGAAGAGAGGTTGCGCAGCAGTACATTCAGTTCACGACTAGGGCCAATATTGAGTTCAGCACGGATATTGCGGATGCCGGTGATAAAGCCTTTCAGCCATTCGATGTCCTGCTCGGCAGTTTCGTCCAGCTTGCTTTCATCAAAAGTCGGGTAGCTCTGCAGCATCAGGGTTTCACCTTTAACGCCGGCTTCTTTCTTGATGTTCTGCCAGATCTCTTCAGTAATAAACGGCATGAATGGGTGAGCCAGACGCATAATGGTTTCCAGAACCCGAACCAGTGTACGACGGGTTCCACGTTTCAGGGCTTCGGAAGCGTCTTCATTCCATAGCACAGGCTTGGAAAGCTCCAGATACCAGGCACAGTATTCATTCCAGATGAAGTCGTACAGATTCTGGGAGGCGTGATCCAGACGGAAGTCCGTCAGGTTCTTTTCAAGTTGGGCTTCCAGACGTTGCAGTCGGGAAATAACCCACTTGTCCGCCAGGGTCAGTTCAATGTCCTCACCATGCTGGCCACAGTCCTCACCCTTAGTGTTCATCTGAACGTAGTTGGCTGCGTTCCAGATCTTGTTGCAGAAGTTTCTATAACCTTCCAGACGTTTCATATCCCAGTTAATGTCACGACCGGTAGAAGCCAGTGAGTAGAGGGTGTAACGCAGAGCGTCAGTACCGTGCGCCGCTATGCCTTCAGTGAAGGTTTTACGGGTACGTTTTTCAATTTTTGCCGCCAGTTGTGGCTGCATCATATTGCCGGTGCGTTTTTCAACCAGATCTTCCAGACTGATGCCGTCGATCATATCCAGAGGGTCCAGCACGTTACCCTTGGACTTGGACATCTTGTCGCCATTCTCATCACGAATCAGGCCGGTCATATAGACGTACTTGAAGGGTACCTGAGGGTTGCCGTCTTCATCTTTGACAAAATGCATGGTCATCATGATCATCCGGGCAACCCAGAAGAAAATGATGTCAAAACCGGAAACCAGAACATCTGTGGGGTGGAAGGTTTTCAGACGCTCTGTGTTTTCAGGCCAGCCCAGGGTGCCAAAAGTCCAGAGTGCAGCAGAGAACCAGGTATCCAGCACGTCGTCGTCCTGTCTCAGGCTGACTCCGGCCGGAATGTTGTTTTCCTGTCGTACGTCTTCTTCACTGCGACCTACATAAACATTCCCTTTTTCATCATACCAGGCTGGAATGCGGTGGCCCCACCAGAGTTGGCGGGAGATACACCAGTCCTGGATATCCTGCATCCAGGAAAAGTACATGTTTTCGTACTGTTTGGGGACAAACTGAATGCGGCCATCTTTAACCGCTTCAATGGCAGGTTTTGCCAGCGGCTCGGCACGGACAAACCACTGATCCGTTAGCAGAGGTTCGATGACAACGTCTGAACGGTCGCCGTATGGCACCATCAGTTCGTGATCCTTGATCTCTTCCAGTAGCCCGGCTGCTTCAAAGTCAGCGATGATGGCTCTACGTGCGGCAAAACGCTCCATGCCACGGTATTTCTCAGGGATGGGGGCGTCAATGTCGTGATTGTTGGAACCATCAATGTTAAAGACTTCACCCCGTTCACTGATATGCCCTTCCAGAGTCATGACATTGATCATGGGCAGACCGCAACGCTTACCCACTTCGTTATCGTTGAAGTCATGAGCTGGAGTGATTTTTACACAACCTGTGCCTTTTTCTATGTCAGCATGTTCATCGGCAACGACAGGAATACGACGGTTGACCAGTGGCAGAATAATGTCTTTTCCGATCAGGCTCTTGTAGCGTTCGTCTTCGGGATTAACGGCAACACCTGTGTCCCCCAGCATGGTTTCCGGACGGGTTGTGGCGACCACAATGTAGTCTTTGCCTTCTGCGGTTTTTTCGCCATCAGCCAGAGGGTAACGCAAGTGCCACATGTGACCCCTGACATCCTTGTTCAGCACTTCCAGATCAGAGATGGCGGTATGAAGTTTGGGGTCCCAGTTGACCAGGCGTTTGCCACGATAGATCAGATTGTCTTTGTATAGGCGAACGAATACTTCCTGAACAGCTTTGTAGAAGCCTTTGTCCATGGTGAAGCGTTCATTGTCCCAGTCAACAGAGGCTCCGAGACGACGCAGCTGACGGGTGATGTTATCACCGGACTTTTCTTTCCATTCCCAGATCTTGTCGGTAAAGGCTGCACGGCCGAAATCGTGACGTGTCTTGCCTTCTTCAGCCTGCACTTTACGCTCTACCACCATCTGTGTAGCAATACCGGCATGGTCAGTACCCACCTGCCACAGGGTATTACTGCCTTTCATGCGCTGGTAACGAATCAGGGCGTCCATAATAGAGTCCTGAAAAGCATGACCCATATGCAGACTGCCGGTGACATTGGGCGGTGGAATCATGATGGAGTAGGGAGAGCCCTTGCCGGAGGGGGCAAAGTAGCCTTTTTCTTCCCAGGTCTGATACCAGCTGCGCTCAATCGCGTGAGGGTTAAACGTTTTTTCCATAACTACAGGGTTCTGACAGGTTCTGATCTAAACCGCGCAGTATACACGGAACAGGCAGGGCAGTGTTAATCCGACAGATTTTCGGGCATCTGGTCCAGAAGATGATCCAGGTAGTTGTTTAGCTCGCGGTTCAGCTGAGCTTCGACCCTGACCAGCTCTTCATCAATGATTTCCCGGATGAGCAGTCGGGCCTGTTTGCGTAGCCGGGTTTTCAGTTCTGATTGTTTGACGCCGCGGTTAAGCGGAGGTTTCAGAGTAGGCGGTTCCTGCGGTTCAGTCTGTTGATAATTCTCTGTGACATCCAGAATTGTGACAGTCTGTCTGGTTTCTTCCTGGTCAGCAAGGTCGGTGAGAACAGGGATGTGTTGATTGAGATGATCATTACGATCTATCTCATCCTTTAAGAGGGTTTTCAGTCTTTCCTGTTCATCCAGCAGACCTTCCGTCTTTTTCTGGCTCATGTGCTTTACCCGCTAATGGCTTTAACCCTGTATTTGGTGGGTTTCTGGCTGGATGCCGTCTGCAACGTAAGCCCTGAACTTTTCACGGAGAACCTCAACCGGACCCGGACTCTGATCAACAATTTCGCAAGTTCGGACAAAGTTTTTGTAAAAGGCCGGAATTTGATTGGACAGATTGATCAGCAGGGTGTTGTCGTCCATCGATTTCGGTGGTTTATATCCCAGGGTGATCGGCGCCCCCGTGGCTTTGCTGTTGATGATCTGGTGCGGCAGGAAACTATCTTCACGCCACTCCCAAAGCAGTCGGTCGAGAGTTTCGCACTGGATGTCATTATCCGTATGAATATGAACAGCCATACCATTACGCCACGCTCTGTCGGTCAACCGACAGGCGAATTTTTTAACGGCTTGTGCTGACTGCTGTTGCAGCAAATAGAAGGTTACTCGGGACATGAGGTTGAGTGTAATGGGAAATGATGCTGGTTGAAAGGTCGCTGACTTCTATCCGTCGTGAGTCGGATATTGAAAGCTGCGTTGAAGCTTTTCCGAAAGCGGGGTTGTGAGTCTCCATCGATCCGCAACCCCAAAGAGTATTAAAGCTGGTTAAGCAGATATTGAATCAGCATGGGGACGGGGCGACCGGTAGCGCCTTTGGCTTTACCGGAAGTCCATGCCGTACCGGCGATGTCCAGGTGAGCCCATGGGTAGCTTTCTGTAAAGCGCGCCAGGAAACAGGCGGCTGTGATGGTGCCAGCCGAACGGCCACCGATGTTGGCCATATCGGCAAAGTTGGAATCCAGCTGAGCCTGGTACTCTTCACCCATTGGCAGCTGCCAGGCTTGGTCAGAAGCGTCTTTGGAGGCTTTCAGCAGTGCTTCAGCCAGCTCATCATTGTTACTCAGAAGACCGGTGGTGTGGTGACCCAGGGCAATGACGCAGGCACCTGTAAGTGTGGCAACATCGATCACAGCTTTGGGCTTGTAACGCTCAGCGTAGGTCAGAGCGTCGCAGAGTACCAGGCGGCCTTCGGCGTCGGTATTAAGGATCTCAATGGTCTGACCCGACATTGAGGTTACGATGTCGCCCGGACGGGTAGCGTTGCCACTGGGCATATTCTCGGCGGCGGCGACCATGCCCACGATATTGATGGGCAGGTTCAGTGCCAGAATGGTCTGCATGGCGCCAAAAATACTGGCTGCACCACACATGTCGAATTTCATTTCGTCCATGGCGGCCCCTGGCTTCAGGGAAATACCACCAGTATCAAAGGTGATGCCTTTACCCAGCAGGACTATTGGTTTCTCGCCACGTTTGCCGCCTTTGTAGTCCATCAGGATCAACTTGGATTCCTGATCGGAGCCCTGGCCTACGGAAAGCAGAGAGTTCATACCCAGATCAGACATCTGTTTTTCGCCCAGAATCTTGGCGGTCATCCTGGCATGGGATTTCGCCAAAGCTTTGGCCTGGTCTGCCAGATAAGTCGGGTGGCAGACGTTGCCAGGCAGGTTGCCCAGAGTTCGAGCCAGGTTACGGCCTTCACCAATGGCCTGGCCTTCAGCAATAGCCTGATTCAGAGCTTTTGCCTGTTTGCGCTCAGCCAGAAACGTGACCTTCTTCAATGTCAGTGCATCGGCACTTTTGCTCTTGAACTCGTCGAACCGGTAGAATGCATAGACAACGGCTTCTACCAGCTGGCGAACTTTCCAGCTGTGGTCCTTGCCATCTACATCGATATCTTCCAGAGACACCAGTGCGTCTTTGGCAGAGGCCGTCTTCAGTTCAGAGGCAACGGCTTGGGCGAGCTTGATGAACTCACTTTCTTTCAGGGGTGCTTTTCCTTCGCCGGTCGCACAGAGCAAAATTCGCTCAGAGGGGATTTCCGGAACGTGCTGGAGCAACAGGGTCTGACCTGCCTTGTACTTGAGGTCGCCACGTTTGACAATGTTGTCGATGGCACCCTTGCTGGCCTCGTTTACGGCTGATGCTGAGGCGGTAAGCTTTTTCTTCTGCACACCCAGAACCAGGCAGGCAGTTTTCTGCTTCTCTACCGCTCCGCT
>NZ_JAHHPR010000411.1:0-2003 GCF_024606255.1 Endozoicomonas sp. SESOKO3 | reverse complement strand
GGGATAAACCGCCAGGTAATCATTTCGATAGCCGTATTCGCCAATGGCCTGGTTAAAGGCGTCACACAGAGTGTTAACCCGATCATGGAGAATCTCCGGAAAACGTACCAGAATGGGCAATGACGCCCCTTTGCGAACCAGTTGAGCAGCAATATTATTGAGACTGACAGCCGGTCTGCCCCTGGGCAGATAGACGACCTCGCCGTCATCGTTAATATCGAAGTATCCCTGACTCCAATAGCGGGCATTGTAGGTGGAGCGTGACGCTTCCACGCTCCATTCGCTGTCTGTAGTCAGTGGCTCATGGCTGCTGATCGTGCTTTCCGGAAAGTCGGGCATCGCTGGGTTAGTCATTGACCTTCTGTATCGCCTTTTCTACGTATCCGGGCAGAGCAAAAGCTGCCTTGTGGATAGCGGGAGTGTAATAACGTGTTTCGACACCGCAGGCTTCAAAACGTTCAGTGACTGTTTCCAGAGAAACATGACGGGCTTCAGGATTGTCGGAACCCCAGGCAAAGGTCATGATACCGCCTGCATAAGTGGGTACAGCAGCACTGTAGAAGTAGCAGTCATCCATATAATGGCCCAGACGACGGGTGGTGGTTTCTACTTCTTCCAGTTGCATGAAGCAGACGCCGTTCTGAGCGACAAAGATGCCGCCTTCTTTCAGCAGACGTTTGCAGCCAGCATAGAACTCTGAAGAGAACAGCACTTCACCAGGACCAATGGGATCTGTGCAGTCAGAAATGATGACGTCAAAGCTGCCGTCGGGTGTTTTTTCACGGTCACTGACAAAATTGATGCCGTCGTCAATCACCAGGTGGGCACGTGGGGCTTCGTAGGCGCCAGCGGAGTGGTTGGGCAGCCACTTTTTGCACATGTCGACCACAGCGCCATCAATTTCAACCATGGTGACGTGCTCAACGTTTTTGTGCTTTAGCACTTCACGCAGGATACCACCGTCACCACCACCGATGATCAGTACTCGCCGGGCGTTTCCGTGAGTCAGGATCGGCACATGAGTCATCATTTCGTGATAGATGAACTCATCTTTCTCTGTAGTCTGGATAACACCATCCAGCGCCATCATGCGACCAAACATCTTGTTGTTGAATATGACCAGATGCTGGTGTTCGGTTTTCTGTTCGAACAGCATCTCATCGACGGAAAAGCTCTGGCCGTAGCCATCATAGAGGGTCTCAAGGTATGTGTTGTCTTTTAGCATGATGCCTTTCCTTTTAAAACCGACCTTCAATAACGGGAAGGTCCAACCAGCCAGTTGTCGGGACAGCAGTAGAGAGTCTGGAAATTCAGGACCAGCAGTGAATTGGAACCATTATAGAGGTGCCTCACTCTGGCGAGGGACTCGACCCTTGATCAAGCTCAAGGCTGTTAGAACGCGCGAATTAAACCCTTGAAATGTCAGGATGACAACCCCTGAGGCAGATTTAATCATTATCCCTCAGGGGGTGCACATCGTGGAGCTGTGTTGGTAATCCAATTCAGGTGCCATCAATCGTGACAGGCCACCACTATTGAGGCCATATCGCCAGGAAAGCTTTGATGCGCCTGCATTTTCAGGGAACCGTGACCTTCATAGGAGTAGGTCACATCACAGGTATGCTTGGGTTCATAGCGATTGAAGCTAATGCTGTTGTCGGTTTTAAAGAGAGGCATGTTTATATGCCAGTCAAACATTTGACGGTATTGTTCTCCGTACAGATGCACATAGGTCTCAAATCCGGCAAGGATCGAGCCGTTACATCCGTGTAGCGTGATAGATCCTTGAGAGAACACAGTATAACGTGTTCTGCCGCCTTCGATGATGCCATACTTGGGATGCCCCATATCCAGTAGCATGTCTTCACTGGTATGGTTCTCTAACTTGAAGGTCAGGTACTCCAATGTATCATCGCCACAGACATAATCGCCGTTGGAAGAAGCATGAGTGCAGGCCAGACCAGCGAATACAGCAAAGATGACGGTTTTCTTTACGTCCACGA
>NZ_JAHHPR010000410.1:0-1076 GCF_024606255.1 Endozoicomonas sp. SESOKO3 | reverse complement strand
ACCCTTTCCAGTGAGTGCTACTCAGAACACTTAAAGCGAACCGGGCATCTGGATAAAATACTGTACCCAGCAGCTTTACATCCCCTGGAAGCGCATAAAAAATTTCCCAGAGACTTCCGCAGGGCCAATGGTCAGCCCTCTCTCGGAGCCGATAGGGCTGTCTTTCCACTGGTCAGTCTGGTCAAGGGACTGACGTTGTTTGCCAGCCATATTTTTGCATTCGCAGACCAATACATGGCCGGGGATAATCCAGAATGACGTTGATATTCACCGGTGCCCCAACATCCTGACGAACCATCCTGTTACGCATCAATAATCAGACCACTCCTGTGAGTGATTTTTGCGTATTTCGATTCTCACGACGGCAACCCAATATCAAAACGCGAGTATCCGCGCAATGCTTCGAGCTTGATGGGGAGCAAGGAATTTGCATGATTTCTTTTTTGCCGGAATCAAAAATATTGACTAGGCTGACTCGCTACTGGCGCTCATTATGAATTCCCGATGCCAAGAAAAACTACAAAGATCATTATTCATTTTCATGCGCCCATCAATTATCGGATTGAAACGATTTCCTTACTGCTTAATCTATGAGAAATTGCGCATTATTTTTCATTTTTTCCCTGCAGTTATTTTTGGCAGGCTTCAGCTATTCAGAGACGGATAATCAGGATTATGGAGAAGATGAACATTGGTTAAACACACTTTCACCTGTTGATTTTGCGTTTCACAGTACCTCACCCTCAGGCTTGTTTTTTCGTGTTGGAAATGATTTTACTTTTCGCCGATATGGTGATTATTTATCACTGAACGGGCTACGCACACTACCCTCGCTCGCATCTAACGCCATGATGTATTGGATGGTGAGCAGGACAACCGCCTACGTGCTCAGTCGCTGGACAGCAAACCCTTTGACGCTGCACACGGCCCAAGTCTTGTCCATGGCCATTTTGCCGGGAGTTAAAAGTGCTCTGTACAGCTGGTATACCGGTACTCGTCTGGGGTCAGAGCAAATTCAGGTGGACCCACCCCACATCCGCAAACGATTTTACCTGGAGCTGATTTACCAGCAGGAA
>NZ_JAHHPR010000409.1:0-3103 GCF_024606255.1 Endozoicomonas sp. SESOKO3 | reverse complement strand
AAGTACGCCAATATCATGAATGCTGTTCAACAGACCTTGCTCAGCAGTCGTGTAAGGAGTGCTGGTATCGTCAGGAGTGTGAGCGTATTTACCATAGTCGTTTGTCGCTTTAAAATGGTAGACCAGACAGGCTCTTTCACCACCAACATCCCTAAATTGCAGGCGGTCAGTGAAATCTCGGGTACTCTTGGGAAGATCCTTTTCCTGTACAATCAGGTACTGGCCAAAACGGGGTTTCTGGCTTCTAAAGCGGTCACTTTTGGCAATAAATTGATGCATAATGCCTTCTTGCGCCAGGGTGGCCTCAAACTCTCCGACCCGATGGAACTTATAGTAATCAACCTCCTCACCATTGACTATTGCCAGTGTACGACCACCAACGATGGTGCCTTCTTGCTCAAATAGTGATAACGGATGTTGACCAGGATAAACCCGCTGAAAAACTGTTTCACCGGCCCGAGCAAATTCTGACTGTAACTGACGACCGGAGGCCAGGTCCTCAGGATGAATATCAAATGCGTGGGCAGCCACCACCAACTTTAATGCCGAAGGATTTGGCAATTGAAAATTGAGGGGATTAACGGGTTCTGTCAACTGGTCGGAAGAATCCAGCTTGAAGAAAAGTGCCGGATCTTTGAGAAAATCCAGAGTGTCATCGATTAATTGCGGAGGTAGACGATCTTTCCAGTACATCAATAACGACGGTTTATTAGCAACTAACCTTTCTACAAGTATGTGTATAAGCCTTTTCCGGATAATATCATCAGTGCAGCACCGCTCCAGGTACTCTTTGTCGTCAAATAAGTCAAAAAAATTTAGATGCCGTTCAATGTAGTCTATTGCAATGTGGGGGTTGGCAGGCCGTAACTTCCTGATCAGAAAGTGCCATTTTCCCTTGTCAAAGACTTCAGAATTGAGCACTATTTTGTCCTGCTCTTTCAGGATTACTTCAGAAAGCTTATTGTAATTCTGTTCAGGTAGATAAGGATAAACAATATTCAGGACATGGGTTATGAAATCGTTATCTGCACTCACTTTTCCAAAGAAGTGGTAAAGGAGAGTCATATGAAATCGCTCGCTTACTTCAGGTCTACTGCTTAGCATGTCCAATAATGACCTCTTTGCTGCATCGATCAAATCCTTTGGCAAGATAGCATTGAAATCTTCAACATAAATTAAAATAAAAGGATTTACTTTTACCAGCTTTTTTAATAACAAACCAAATGCTTCTTCATCTGTTTTATATCTGTTTAAGAGAGCATTATATACACTTGTAAAGATGTAGCCGTATGAATAACCCAATCCCTTAATTGCTTCCAATTCGTAGGCTAAAGCCTTGACCAGTATCTCTTCAAAAAAAACAGGATCTTTGGTGAACATACTATATTGAGGAAATAAAATTCGATTAAAATTACGAAACCAATGCACACCACTGATCGAATTCAGGATGGATTCTTTGGTCATAAAATGAACCGGAACCTCTGATAATTTACACAAGTCATTTGATAACTGTGAAAGGCAGTACTCTTTGTTTTTTTCTTTAATGTGCTCTGGAAGGTCTTTAAGCTCTATTATTCCTGATCGGATCAGATCATCGTACAAATCATCATTTTTAAAACTGGCTGGAAGATTATTCAGTGACTTTATTTTCGCCGTAGTGTCCAGATAACCATAAATAAAAACGGCCAGTTCCGGCGGTGTACCATAGGGCATACCATGTATATTTGAGTACTCAATAAGAAAATCAACCTCCTTTTTCAATTCGACGGGTAGATCATCGTAGGAATATTGGTAAGGATCATAACCGGGCTGAGCCAAAATTATATCTTTTGTTATTTTTTCTTTTGGTATTTCGTGAATTTGCAAAACACCATTCCTTACAAACTCTTTCATAAAAAAAGGTGATTCTAAATAAGCTTCAGACCCATATTTTCTAAAAGTTCTTGGTGAAAAATAATCGATGACGTTCATAAACTCATCTTCCGTGAATTCACGAACTCTACCATCAACAAGTTTTTGAATCAGCTCAACTTGTTTTTCGGTGAAGATGGCAGTGTTCGCGTCCGAACTGATTTTAAATATATTTAAAGATCCGGGTGATAAGGCTTCGGACTCAACCATAAGATTCCTAAATAAACCGGGGTGCAGTCCCCATAGAATCGATAGAGCGTTGCGGCACTTTCCTGATTTCCAGATACCTCCCTCTGGCATCATCGTTTTAACGAGTAACTGCAACGGTGCGACGAGTTTACCGTATGAGGGTGCTATGGCCGTTTCAGGGATTCCTTCGTTGTGTTGCAGGGACGGCTGAAAATAATCATTGCCAGTATTCTTTGACTCCTGATTGTTTTTCTGAACAGAGGCCATAAAAAAGTGCAGAACCGCCTTTTCCAACAGTTGCAGAATCAACTCAGCGCGGTTGGCATTTGCCAGTTGTTTAATGGTTGCGTCAACGCTGGATTCAATGCGATCCTGGCCCTGTAAGGTCATGCCAAAATGCGGGTATGGAAACAGTTTATAGGTCAATTGCAGGTGGCTGTGGCAATCGGGTTGTTGCTCACCACAAAGAGACAACTGGCCGCTATTGCCATCTGCCTCAAATTCAAGCTGGCCAGCAACCCGTGACACAGGGAAACGGGCTAAGGCAGAATCGGGATTGTGGATCAGGGTTACGGTGTTTCTAATGACTGCATCGGTTAACAGGCTGGCAATGGAATGCCCCTTGGCAAAAGCTTTCAACTCATCTTTCGCTTCATTATGCAACAACGACTCGATACTCACCGGCAGAGTTTCTGAAGCTTCGCTGTGGGTCAGTGCGACTAACGTTGATTCTGTGGCTTTGTCTGAATAATGAATGTCAATGCGAATGCCTTCTGGCGCCTCGGGTGAAACCCATGAGAGATCAATATGAACGACACCGTGCTGTGAACTGGCCTCATACAACTCCAGCCAGGGGGAGTAGCCTCCAGATAGTTGCTTCTCTGCCAACCAGGTGCTGGTAGGTGGGCTCAATGGAAATGGCGTTATGCGCAAAATCTGCTGATGACTTTCCTGCTGGTAAATCAGCTCCAGGTAAAATCGTTTGCGGATGTGGGGTGGGTCC
>NZ_JAHHPR010000408.1:0-1606 GCF_024606255.1 Endozoicomonas sp. SESOKO3 | reverse complement strand
GTATAGCAGTGCTCAACCTCATGGGTATTTTGCTGATCAGGGTACATAAAGGATCTGTGAAGTAACTTGATACCCTCAATCTTTTGAGTAACAGCCTTCCTGAGTCCTTTTTCTTGAAGTAATTTCGTTAACAGTTTGGGGCCTGTCAGATGATCTTTTCTAAGGATCCTCTTAGCTAGCTTTATATCGTACTGATTCATGAGGGTTTTGACAAAAGGTGCCTGTTTTTTGGCAGCAATCACAGCAGTGCCTATGTAGCACCTATGGTGATTTTCATCGGATTCAAAACCAAAAAGGCAGCAGACATCATCTTGAAGTTCATGTTCAAAGTTCTGCTTAACCTCGATATCGGTATCGAAATAGATACCACCATGTTCGTATAAAACATACAGGCGAACATAGTCAGCCAGAAACGCCCACTTTTTAGCACTAAGCATGCTTTCAAGGTATGGGTGCCCTCTCGGAATGTTGTCTTCATTCCAATGTATGATTTCATAATCAGGAAAGACGTTCTGCCAATTCTTGATATAAAGTCGTTCCTGTTCAGGAAGTGGTCCACCAAACCAGCAATAATGAATCTTTTTAGGGTGCATTGACTCGTACGCCTATAAATATGACTTCAACGACTGATTGCTGGGAGTGGGCCAGGCATTCTTGCCAGACTTTCGATCAGCCTGTTCAATAATAACATCAGCAGCCTGCTCAGGAAGGCTATACAGATCCTCAGAGCGGCTAAAAGCAAGGGCGTTGTTTTGCCATTCCAGCCAATGCTCTGACTCAAGCATTGTGCTGAGAGCCTCATTCAGAGAGCCCTGGTTAAAAGGACTGGGCAGTACGGTGCCTGCTTTGGCGTCACGGATATAGTGTGCATAGCCACAGACATCGGTGGTCAGCACAGGCAGTCCTGCAACCAGTGCTTCGAGCAGAACGGTACCAGTATTCTCGTTGTACGCTGGATGAATCAGCAGGTCTGCACCCAGCAGAAATCGAGGGACATCATCACGGCCAGCAAAAAAACGAAGCTGATGCTCAATGCCCAATTGTTTGGCCAGTGACTCAAAGGGTTTTTGTTTGTCCTGACCCATAACAAAGAATCGCGTGCTTTGTTTTTGGTGCGCGGGTAATGAGGCAATAGCCTTGATGGCTCGGTCCAAACCTTTGGTTTTGAAGCCTGAACCTACCATTAGAACCAGCTTGTCTTCATCAGTGAGGGCAAAAGCTTTTTTGAATTCTGCTCTAATGGCATCAGCATTGTCGGGTCGGCATCGATCTCTTGAAATACCCGGAGGAAGCAGGTGAATGCGTTCTTCAGGGGTGTGGTAATAATGCTGAAAAACAGGCTTTTGCAGGGCCGATATCAGCAGGGAAACGGTTTTGCTTTCCTGAGAGAAAACCGCTTCTTCAAAGGCCTTGTAGTGTCGGAAGCGTGGCGTGAGCCGATACCACCAGCCTTTTGATTGGGCTTTATCCAGATAACAGGTATCAGCGGCATAATAGATATCCAGCCCCGGCATTTTATTAAACCCTACTAAAGTCACTTCGGGTTGGTGAGCTAATGCTTTGCTGACCTCCTGCTGGAAGCTCTTCATCCTGGCATGGTTGGAAT
>NZ_JAHHPR010000407.1:0-2142 GCF_024606255.1 Endozoicomonas sp. SESOKO3 | reverse complement strand
GAGTTTGCTATGAAAGCTCCTTATGACTCTGACAGTGATAACCCTAACAGTAGTCGCTGACAGTAACGATGCTCGCATGAGGTAGCCTTGACGGAGCTTATCTTTAATCTTACTCCTGTTCTTTCAGGCGGATTGCCATCAGCAGGCTTCCCGACAAACTGCCAGCTCGAACCAGGGCCTGGGGATCTGGTTGAGTCTGGCTGGTACTAAAACCTGAGCACTGTTGCGATTCATGGACTAGTTTATCTGGGCATCCATAAACTTAAGAAAGCAGATGTTGATGAGTTATTCCATTTCTCGATTACCTGAAAAAGCAAAGCAATCGATATTTTTCCATCGTTACAAGGCCAACCGGTTTGTTGCTGCTTCCCTTGGCCTCGTCATGATGACTTCCCCTTGTTCAAATTTGCTCGCAGAAAACCTTTTATCAACGCCAGTGCCAGAGAAATTTGTTGTAGATAGAGCGATAAAAAAGTCTGGTTTTCTGGACGATTTGATTAATCACAATGCTTATTTAGGCCACCCCCTTTCTTTTGCTCTCAATCCGAATACGACCCATCTTACCTTTGTCATGAACCATGAAAATGAGCGGAGCGAAAAAACAGATTCAGATTCGCAAGAATCCGCGGGAGCTGCTGCACTGCAACCGCAGCCTTTAATTCAAATTCCGCTCCCACCAATGAACCATGCACAAATTACTGCCATTATCCAAGGGGTCAATACAGGCTTCGATGAAGACACCATAACCCTAAACAATATGTTGAGCTACGTCCCGGTAGCTCCACCCAATGAGAGCCTGACAATTCTGAGCATGATTCAGCAAGTGTTAAAAGCTCTCAATGTTGTGGTTGACGATGTCGAGGATGCGATGATAGACGTTCTGTTTAACATCCGGGGTACCGAATCTCCTGTCGATATGACCAAACCAGAAGACCGGGAGAACCTTGCGATGTTGATGGTGAGTTACTATACAGCCATCCATTCAAAGAGAGCACACCCTGAAGCGGCTCATTTATTTTTTAGCTCATTTCTGCTTCGTGCCACTAAATTGTCTGGTATTGGAAGACTGGTTGCCAAAAAAGGTGATCTTCTAGGTACAAAAAAACCAATAGAAAGTCACGAAGTTTTGAAAGCAAATGTCAAAGAATCTGGTAAAGTCTTCAATGGCCTGAAAGTGCTGGAAGAAATGCGCCTTAGTTTTTTGCTACAAGTAAATGATCCCATAAAATCTGAAGAACCTGAGACATTGGACGGACCATTGCTAATAGCCGCCTCCTCCCTGCTCAACAATGAGATTAATGAGAACGAAATGCCCCTTTATCAACGTAATATAAAATCAGCTGAACGAATGTCCTATCTGGTAAAAAAGTATGGTAAAGAAAAACCAGAATTAGTTGCCTCGAATAGTCAGTTCGTGAGTTTAATTGATGCCATAAGTCTGATTCTTGATCCTTTCGTTATACAACAGGCAAAGGTACATGTTGACAACATTTCCAGTTATTTTAGCGCATCAAATTGGGATGACACCATCACCAGCTCTTCAGAGATAAAAGACAAAGAACAAACATTATTCAAAATATTCGAAAAGGTATTAAAAGATGCAGAAGACTACCCGGGAAGTGAAAACCCTGAATTATTTCAAGAATTGCTTCTGGCCTTAAGACAATACATAGAGCAACAATTACAAAAAACTTTTCCTGATGAAAATGATTACCAAGTCATAATGGTCACCCTCGGTACAGGATTTGCCGACCTGATACAACAATCAGGCAGGATGCTGGCATTTCATATGGCAACTTTTGACATCAATGCCAATCAGCAGCCTTATGGAGTTAAACCTGACGAAGCAGCAAAGAAACAAGAAGGAAAACAACTCAGCAAAGAAGAGAAGAAGAGAAAACACTTGGAAGAACGGATAGAATACCTGGATGATTTCGTCGATTGGTTCATAGATAACTATAATTTTGCTATGAGGACTCCTTATAACTCTGACAGCAGTGACTCTGAGAGTATTGATTCTGACACCATTAATACTGGCAGCAGTGGCTATGACAGTAGTGGCTCTGACATTAGTGGCTCTGATATTCGTGATACCGACATGCCTGACTCTGATACTAGTGATACCGACATGCCTGACTCTGA
>NZ_JAHHPR010000406.1:0-1170 GCF_024606255.1 Endozoicomonas sp. SESOKO3 | reverse complement strand
GGAGATGTGTATAAGAGACAGTGTTAACGGCTCTGAGCATTGGCAGCTGTGTTGCATCACCGGTATTCCAGAGTGTGCTGTTCAAACCGTGTAAGCCTGATTTGAGAGCAGTTTTTGATAGTCGTACGACACCTGTATTATATCCACTCCAGCTAGAAACAGAAACCCAGCGATACTTTGTGAAAGTATCCAGGTTATTCTTAATGTTGCCTGCATGTGTATTGTAAATGTCTGCAACTGCAGCGCTTTCTAGCTCGGTCGCACTAACGGAGCCCGTATTAACATTGTTGTAAACCCAGGTCCAGCGAGCCTTCGCAGAAATGCCACCGGCTTGACTCGTATCCCCTTTGTTAATGACTGCTCCGGCGTTCAGGTTGTCATGAATGCTTCCACCTCTCACCATTCCGGCAATACCCCCGATATCTGCAAGATAGCCGTCGGAAGTGACAGGTCCGGCGTTCACATTTTCAACAACAGGAGCGTTGACCGATTGCCCACTTATTCCACCCACGTAGGCGTTGAACTTTCCGTAAATACTACCGGTATTGAGATTTTTGCTGACCAGGGTTTGGCTGTTCGCTTCCCCCGCAATTCCGCCAACGCTTCCACCTCCCCTGAATTCAGCGCCTTGCACATAATAGGAAGCAAGTTTTCCGGTGTTCAGGTTATGTAAAACTCTGGCTGCTGTTGCTACTCCTGCAATTCCTCCGGAATCTCCGCTATTGCTGGCATTAATCTCACCGGTATTGACATTGTTGTTGGCAACGCTATCGCCTTTCAGCCTTCCGACAATGCCACCGGTAGGTGAGTCCTGTTTGTTTTTGGGCGTTATTTTTCCGATGTTCAGATTGTTTGATACAGACGATGTCTGATCGGCTACCCCAGCGATACCGCCGGTACTGGCGCTTCCCGTTGTGGAAACGGTGCCGGTGTTCACACTATCGCGAATGACGCTATCAGAAACACTGCCCGCTATGCCTCCGGCATGACTGCGAAAACCGGTTGTTTTGACGGCTCCGGCATAATTGACCACTTCTTCAATCCTGCTGTGTTTCAACTCTCCTGCAAGTGCACCGGTTGGGCTCGAAGCTCCGGTACTGGTCACTTTTGGCTGTTTAAGCAGGATTTGTCGTATGGTGCTGTCCTGCAATATCCCGAACAAGCCAGAGG
>NZ_JAHHPR010000405.1:0-1274 GCF_024606255.1 Endozoicomonas sp. SESOKO3 | reverse complement strand
CAGGAACACTCACATACGTTGGATTTAAATTGTTTCGTCCACCCCTGTCGTGGCGTCTGCCAATTCCGACCGTCATCCGGTAGCAGAAAGCTCGCTAAATGGTCGCTGAATTCCGCAGAAAGTTCGACAGGAGTCACACCCGGACAAGGCTCACGCCCACATCCGTTCGATGGAGACTGTTTTCTTTACTCAAGCCATGCTTATCCTTTATACCCCAGATATTCCCAAGACCCATTGAGCACGGTGGGCGCCTTTACAATGGATACTTCCGGGCCACTCTATTTACCTGATCTTCAGGAAGGGGACGGGATCTCTTCTAATTCTGACACGCTTATACACCCATTTTGGACTTCAGAAACACAAACAACCACTGAGCCATCCCAATTCGGTCAGAGCCAACCTCATCTTTCCCAGACAGCCCCGGTACAGGCCTCTGGTGCCACTAAGAATGTTATGTTCGGATCGACAGATCGCCAACAAACCCTGTTGGATTGTAAAAGCAACTGCAACAGCAAGCAAAAAACCTGTACCTTGATCGTAGTCGGGGAAAAAGGTCAGACCCGGCTATGCGGAAAGACTTGCAAGAATAGTGGAGCCCTGGCGGATCACAGAAGGAAAGACCACAGCGGACGACTAATCTGTCAGTTTACTATGGTCGGTAAGGATGGCCAGCGGCAGCTATGTGGAATAACCTTCAAGAACGCTCTATCTTTGTCATCTCACAAAAGTAGAATCCATAGTGGACAACGAACCTGTGTCGATAACGTGGTCGGGAAGGATGGTAAGCCGCGACCTTGCGGAATGGTCTGCAAGAATGCTGGCACTCTGACGGATCACAAAAGAAGAGAGCACAGCGGACAACAAATCTGCGTCAAAACAGTAATCGGAGCGGATGGCGTGATGCACCCGTGCGATACGGTCTGCAGTAGTAGCAGAGCCTTGTCGGATCACAAAAGAAAAGACCACACCGAGCGACAAGTCTGTAAAGTGGCGGTGTTCGGGGAAGATGGTCTGTTGAGACGATGCGGAAAAGTCTACAGGAATGCTCAAGCCCTGTCGGATCACAAAAGAAGTAACCACACCAGCCAACAAACCTGTGACGTAAAAGTGGTCGGAGTCGATGGCAAGCAGTGGCCATGCGGAAAGGTTTGCAAAAATTCCAGAGCCCTGACGGATCACAGAAAAATACATCGAAAACGCAAGCTTTGTGGTGTGAATAAGGACAGTGACCACAGCCCCCAAAAAGAAAGTGTGAGTAACAATTGATCTAATAC
>NZ_JAHHPR010000404.1:0-1112 GCF_024606255.1 Endozoicomonas sp. SESOKO3 | reverse complement strand
GGGAATCAATGGCTTTCCCGGTGAATGACAAAGATCTGTTGCTATGATCCTGCTCACCCGGAACGAGATCGGGTGATGCTGTACCCGTTTGTAATGCGAGTCAATCAGCGCACAAAAGGCCGGTTTGGCATACAACCAACCGGCCTGATTTATCATCCGGCTCAGAAAGCGGCTGAATACGTCAAACTGACCAGCTCGGAGCCATCAGCCTGACCGCTATAGTTATAACTCAGGCGCAACTTGCCATCACCCAAATCCATTGCAGCACCCAGATTAGCGGTAACGAAGCCGCCTTCATCCACATAGGCTCCGGGCAGGCGGTACTGCCCAAAATTCAAATTGGTATTAGTGACGTTAATGCTCTCAAAGCCACCTTCCTGCTCATCTGTATGATACATTTCGGCATCAATGAGAATGGTTTTCGTGAGCTGCATACTACCCATAAAACCAGCACGCAACTGCATGCTTTCTGTGGATTGATTCCCCCAGTCGTAATTAGAAATTTCTCCGCCACTCTCGGTATAACCGTTAACAAAAGCATGAATGGTTTGTAATCCGAGAACAGGGCCAAAAACAAACTGCGACGATTCATCCAGCAGGTTATAACCAGCCAGCAGATCAAGACCCAGAGCATAGCCTTCGGTATCCCCTTTGGCAGTATAAGTCTGCGAACCGATGTTGAAATCCCGCGCAAGATCAGAATAATCCATATTGGTATAACCCAATGCACCTTCTAAAAACCAGGCACCTGCACGATAACCATAAAGAATATTCAGACCATAATTGTTTGCCTCAAACGATGAGCCATCGACATCCAGCTCATTCTGCCCCAAAGTAACAGCAACACCCAAAAAATGGTTGTCATCCAGGCTTTTGATCAATCCCACAGTGGATGAGTAACGATCATCTTCGGGACTTAAGCCGCCATCCAGCTCACTGGTCCCCGAAGCGCCACTGATAAACCAACCACTTTTTACATCCTTCCAGCGGGACTGACGCATTTCATTGGCGACTGCACTGAATTGACTGCGAGCTGCACTCAGCCCCATCTGTGGTAGCAATCCCACTTTTCTGGGGGCTATGATGATATCCGCCATGTAATCTGCAGCCAG
>NZ_JAHHPR010000403.1:0-12207 GCF_024606255.1 Endozoicomonas sp. SESOKO3 | reverse complement strand
GCAATGCAATGCAATGCCGCAGTGTAGCGGGTCTCATTACTTACGACCTGTGTTTTGGTAATTCATTTATTCCCTTTTGTTAATTGCCTACAGTGGTAGGGGCAATGGAGGTCTTTATGGAAAACTTGTATGACACTGATTTTTTCACGTGGTCCTATCATCAAGCCGAGCTGATCAGGCAAGGTCATTTCGTGTAACTCAACTGGGACAACCTGATCGAGGAAGTTGAAGACATAGGCAAGGCTCGATACCGAACCTTACGGAGTCGTCTGGAACAGCTATTTTTGTATTTGCTCAAATGGCAGATGCAGTCGGAAAAGAACGAGCTGCACGATATGAAACAGTGGCACCGGTCTTCTGGAGGCGATGGAACAAGGTAATTGTGTTGGATATTGTGTTGTGAGTAACTGACACCTGAATCAGTGGCAGCTTTCAGATAGACAAAACCTCAGGCTGTGACTCTATTTCAAAAACTGATGAGGTTTTTATAGATCATTTTACCAGTCGATAAGAAGAAAAAAATCTCCCATTAACAAAGAGACTTTCTGATGTCATAACAAAAGGTTTTATTAATGTTTGTACTGTTTTAGATCCAAGAAATAATTCACCGATAGAAGGGGTATGTCATGATTTTGCTTATTATTTACACTTTGGGCTTCCGATTTTAAAGTCCACGAGATATAACACTCATGACTCTTTTTACCAATCACTTTCGAACATAAAGGTCAATGAATTTACTGGAGAAAAGGATCTGATCTTTGGAGATATTGTACAAATAACAAGCCAACCTTCCGATACTGGAGATAAACCTTTAGTTTTTCATAGTATGATTTATATCGGTGATGGCAAATACATTAACAAACTTTCTAACCTGGATATTTACATCCAGGATCTTGAGTCAATATTAGATACTTTTGAAGCGTGGAAAAAAAGAATACTAAGGGTTGTCAGGGATGTCAGCACATGACGCCTGTTCTCATGAATCAAGATTGTTCACCATGAGATTACTTTCAACTCAATACTTGCGGCAATAATCACTAATGTACGAGAAAAACCGGCACAACAAGGGCTTTACCGACCGGCCCAACCATTATTCACCAAATTTATACCAAAGATTGCGGGCTTCACTTAACTTGAATAACGCTATCCGATATACTGCCCGCGCCCGGTTGGCTGAAGAAGCAATGGTTACAGTTCTTTTCACTGCTAATCTGTAAAGAATAATTCCCACCGGTATACGATGCCTGCACACATCGCCATGGGCATGAAAGTAATCTAAAGTGAACTCCTGTTCTGGAGGAGGAGCAGTGGTATCCGTCAGAGCTTTCTTCTCTACCCGCCCAGCCATATTGTGCAGGACCTACATTCACAGGAACATCAGCAACTGTCTGGCCCACCGCTGTAGAGATTACGGGAAAAGTGACCGGACAGGCCGCACAGATGATGAGGGTTGATCCGTGCTAGAAGCCTACAGAAAACATGTCGAAGAGCGTGCAGCAGAGGGTGTCCCACCAAAGCCACTGAGCGCTGAGCAAGTCACCGGACTGGTAGCCTTGCTGAAAACCCCGCCAGTCGGTGAAGAAGAGTATCTGCTGGACCTGCTGGAAAACCGCATTCCGCCCGGCGTAGACGAAGCTGCTTACGTAAAAGCCGGTTTCCTGTCCGCCATTGCCAAAGGCGAAGCAGAATCCCCACTACTGGATAAAAATAAAGCGGTTGAACTGCTGGGCCTGATGCACGGTGGCTACAACATTGAGACGCTGGTAGAACTGCTGGACAGCACCGAACTGGCGGAGCTGGCTGCAGAACAACTGAAAAGCACCCTGCTGGTGTTTGATGCTTTCCACGACATTGAAGAGAAAAGCAAGGCCGGAAACGCACACGCCAAGGCTGTTCTGAAGTCCTGGGCAGATGCCGAGTGGTTCACCCAGCGCCAGACGGTTCAGGAAAGTATCAAGGTTGCCGTCTTCAAGGTGTCTGGTGAAACCAACACCGATGACCTTTCTCCTGCACCAGATGCCTGGTCTCGTCCCGATATTCCGGTTCATGCCCGTGCCATGTACAAAATGACGCGCGACGGTTTGGAACCTGAAGAGCACGGCGTGATCGGCCCTCTGCAGCAGATCGACAAAATCAAGGCAAAAGGCCTGCCCGTTGCCTTCGTGGGCGATGTAGTGGGTACCGGCTCTTCGCGTAAGTCCGCTACCAACTCGGTATTATGGTTCTTTGGTGATGACATTCCGGGTGTGCCAAACAAGCGTGCCGGCGGTATCTGTATTGGCGGTAAAGTAGCACCTATCTTCTTTAACACTATGGAAGATGCTGGCGCTCTGGTTTTTGAAGCCCCCGTTGATAAGCTGGGCATGGGGGATGTGATTGAAATCCGTCCATACGACGGCAAAATCCTGTCTGAATCCGGTGAAGTGCTGTCTGAATTCGACTTCAAATCCGACGTCATCCTGGACGAAGTTCAAGCAGGCGGCCGCATTAACCTGATCATAGGCCGTGGTTTGACTGACCGTGCCCGTGAAGCTCTGGGTCTGGGACACTCTGATATTTTCCGTCGTCCTGTTGCTCCCAAAGCCTCCGACAAAGGTTTTACCCTGGCCCAGAAAATGGTTGGCAAGGCCTGCGGTGTTGAAGGCATTCGCCCTGGCACCTACTGCGAGCCCAAAATGACCACCGTAGGTTCTCAGGACACTACGGGTCCAATGACCCGCGACGAACTGAAAGACCTGGCTTGTCTGGGCTTCTCTTCCGATCTGGTGATGCAGTCTTTCTGTCACACAGCAGCTTATCCAAAGCCTGTTGATGTTGAAACTCACCACACTCTGCCAGACTTCATCATGAACCGTGGCGGTGTGTCCCTGCGCCCGGGCGACGGTATAATCCACAGTTGGCTGAACCGCATGCTGCTGCCTGACACGGTCGGTACCGGAGGGGACTCTCACACCCGTTTCCCACTGGGTATTTCCTTTCCTGCTGGTTCCGGTCTGGTAGCCTTTGCTGCGGCTACCGGTGTTATGCCTCTGGATATGCCTGAGTCCATTCTGGTTCGCTTCAAGGGCGAAATGCAACCCGGCATCACCCTGCGTGATCTGGTTCACGCCATTCCTCTTTACGGTATCAAGCAAGGTCTGCTGACGGTTGAGAAGAAAGGCAAGAAGAACGCCTTCTCTGGCCGCATTCTGGAAATCGAAGGTCTCGAGAGCCTGACAGCGGAACAAGCTTTCGAATTGTCTGACGCTTCTGCTGAACGTTCTGCTGCCGGTTGTACCATCACGCTTTCTGAAGAGTCCATCGCCGAATACCTGAAATCAAATGTGACGATGCTGCGCTGGATGATCAGCGAAGGTTATGGTGACCCTCGTACTCTGGAGCGCCGTGCTCGCAAGATGGAAGAGTGGCTGGCTAATCCGACGATGATGCGTGCGGATGCTGACGCTGAATACGCTGAAGTGATTGAAATAGACCTGTCTGAAATCAAAGAGCCTATCCTGTGTGCTCCTAACGATCCAGATGATGCCCGTACACTGTCTGACGTGGCAGGCGACAAGATTGACGAAGTTTTCCTGGGCTCCTGCATGACCAACATCGGTCACTTCCGCGCGGCCGGTAAACTGCTGCAGCAGAACAAGGAGCCTCTGCAAACCCGCTTCTGGATGTCTCCTCCTACCAAGATGGACAAGGCCCAGCTGGAAGAAGAAGGCTACTATAGCATTTATCAGGACAGCGGTGTTCGCACCGAAATTCCGGGCTGCTCATTGTGTATGGGTAACCAGGCACGTGTAGAACCAGGCGCCACTGTGCTGTCTACTTCTACCCGTAACTTCCCGAACCGTCTCGGTGATGGCGCTAACGTATACCTCTGCTCTGCCGAGCTGGCTTCTGTGGGCGCGATTCTGGGCAAAATCCCTACGGCTGAAGAGTACATGGAATACGCACAAAATCTGGATTCCATGTCCAGTGAAGTCTACCGTTACCTGAACTTTGATCAGGTAGAGTCCTATCAGAAGGCGGCCGATGAGGTTATCGCTAAAGCAAGCTGATCAGTGACCTGGTTGTCGTCACAAGATCCCCGCCATTGTGCGGGGATTTTTTTTCTAACTCTGAATGCCAGAAGTGTGATCGATGGGAGAATTGACGCTGTATTTCAAACCAGCATAAAAATTCGTTGGAAAGTCGACAACTTTTCCGGCCAACTCTGTCAGCCAACCTTGCCAGATACCTTTCAGCCCTGTGAATCCCTATCAGGGATGAACTGATTATACTTAAGACTATCGGTAGATTTTCTGGCTCAAGCATGATTCCAACGTCTGATTCGGTCAGTTCAGCATCCAACTGGCAGCTTTTCAAAAGCTGGGTAAAACATAAACTGCGCTCAGCCTTTACCTGGAACCGGAAAACCCGGGTACTGGAAGACCCTGCAGCCTTGCTTCAGGAAGCCAGGGCCAGAGGCGACAACCCTTATTCAGGAATAAAACTTCGAAACATCAAACGGGATGAAAATCCACAGCCTCAGATCAATAGAACCGCCCAACATTACAGAAATGACTTTGCCCGTATTGGTATTGATGTCAGTTCACTGGCCGAAGAGACTGACCTCTTTTTGGAGCTTCAGTACAAACTGCTAACCCGGGCCAAGAGCCTGCAATCCAAAATCTACAAACAGGGAATGCTGGAAGATATGCAGGCCTGCTCCAGGCTTGTGAATCGAGTGATCGCCGGTGACTGGCCAGCTGTCCTGGATGATCTTACTCCGGACCACCCTACTGAAGGGATCCACGAATTGGTGGATTTTGTCAGACCTCTTCAACTTTTGCTCACCCCCCCGAAAGAACAATCGACCATCACCCAGGTACAAACGGATGTCAAAATACCTTCCGACCAATTGTTGGGAAAAGAAGTCTTTTTGATGTCCGGGGATATCAGCCTGATGAATGAGTTACGCAACCTACCGATTGAAGTCATTGCCTGTCCCTACACCCCCATGGGATCACCCAACGAAACAGCTTTACTGAGTCAGCTTTCCGAGATTGATCCCGGCCTGACAAGAAAAGGGTTTCGGGAAGCCATTAAAAAGATGAAACCGGGGCTGGCCGCCATTACAGCCAGCCCCGCTTTGCAGTGCAGAGGCTTCAGTCATATGGTTCATGCCATACTTCCTAAGGCTGATTCCGGGAGTATTCATTCAGAATTGGTCAGCGCCTACCAATCGGCCATCGAAGCCGCTCACAGGAAAAACCTGTCGAGCATCGCCATCCCCATCTTCAGCTCTGAACTGAATCTTACCCCTCAAAGAGCCGCGACTGTCGCTTGTATTGCTGTCAGCCGATACATGAGCAGCCACACTTATGAAACCAGACCCCCCAAAGTCTATCTGGTTTGCCCCAGCACAGAGGAAGGTCAGAAAATCCAGGGATATATTAACCATTACTTGAGCCAGAAGATGCCGAAGCCTCCTGTGCAAGACTCTCCCTGACACTAAAAACGAGTCAGAAGCCGCTTCAGCTCGTGCATTTCCGAAAAATTTTCCCCATAAGCTGCTTGTATATAAGCCTCACAAAAAGACATTACAGGCTCTGCGAGCTTATCATCTGATTTGGAGATACGGCGTGCAAAACTCAACTCTGCTTCGCCATCTCCCGGGACAAAACCTCTTTTGGCCATTTTTTTAAGGAAGCGGGCATAGAGTTTCTGCAGTGGAGATAGCGACTGGCGACGATACAATAAAGTCAGCGATAATACGGCCAATATCAAGCTTACCCCCAGCGCCAGAGCCGTCGCCTGCCGCCAGTAAAAATCTTTATCGCCCAACAGGCTTCTCAGAAACGCCTCCTGTTGATCCTGCTTGAAGTTCACGACCGACCTCTGCCATTGATATTCTGCTTTCTCAAAGACCAGCCTGACTCTGTTAATAATGCCTGACTGACGATAACGATAGAGAGATAATGGACTGTCTGGCAAAAAAGTTTCGGCAGGGCCAATAGCTGCTTCCAGGCCAGATGCTATTCTCTGGGGTGAAACTGCGGCGGTAGGATCAAACCTCAACCATCCCTGCCCTGCCACCCAGATTTCAGCCCAGGCATGAGCATCGAACTGTCGGACCTGAATCAGGTTTTCATCTTCCTTGAACTCTCCGCCCTGATAACCACCGATGACTCTGGCCGGAATACCTGCTGCTCTCATCAAATAAACAAATGCACCCGCATAATGGGCACAAAAACCTCGCCGACCTTCAAACAGAAATTGATCAATCGTGGAACTTTGATCGTACAAAGGTGGGGAAAGGGTATAGTAGAAGTCATCCTGACGAAACAGCGACAGTAGTCGACCCGCCATTTTCACGGGATCCTCACCGGCCTGGTTGAACAGTCTAAGCGCATATTGCCGACTTCTATCATTTCCGACTACCGGAATCCGGGTATTCAACTCAACAAGCCAGCCAGGCATAGAGACAGATCGAGCCCGGGGCAACATCCCATCCAGGGAGTACAGCAGTCGACTGTCAACCGGTTGCTCCGATGCCAGCCTCATTGTCCTGTAGAAAAAACTTTTTTCAGCCACTGTACCGGCAGCTCCCAGGGAATACATCCATGGTTTTCCGGTAGGCTCCATCATGACTTCATATTGATAACTTCCCAGACGATTCTTCCACCATCCTTCAGTAACAGGCTGCTTACTGACCCAATCTTTCTGCGACATAGCGGCAACAGAAAACAGCTTGTCCGTCTGCTTCCAAGTCTTGCCATCAAACTGATCCAGCACCACAGCCCGCCAGTATCTTTGCTGAGCAGGTGGCACATCAGCTGCAAAGCGGGCACGAAACACCAATTCATCTGAACGACTGAGTCTGGCTATATCGCCAGGAGTCATGGCATCGGTTAAACCAACTCTGCCACTGTTATCAGGAAGAGGGACTGACCAAAGCGGCCCCATACGAGGTACCAGGATAAACAGAAGAATGGTTAAAGGAGCCGCCTGAAAAGCCAGAAGACCTGCAAACCTGATACTCGATACAACAGGTGTCGTATCCATTTCCCGGAACAAACCTTGCTGAGCCGCAATCAACATGACCAGACAAAACATAAGGTATAGCGTCTGTAATAACGTCTGGGAAAACAGAACGGCTGTTGCCACCAGAAAATAGCCGATGTAAACGACAACGAGCGCATCCCGCTGGCTTCTCATTTCCAGTAGTTTGAGTGCATACCCTGCGGCCAGAATAGAGACCGATGATTCCAGGGATATCAATGGCCTGAAACTGACCACCACCGAAACAAGAGCAATCAGGATCAGCCCCAGGCGCAATAAAAAAGGTGGCCAATGCCCTCTACCCTGCAAAATGGCAATCCGCCAGCCTGCGGAAAGACAACCTGTCAGAATAATAAGCAACGGAACTTGCTTCCAAATGGGGAACAAGACTGAAAGAAGTGCGGCAATTAACCACAATGTTGAGGTCCTGCTCACCTGAGCATCACTCAGCACGTTCACCTCCGGACCTTTTAATACCCGGAGCCCTATCAGAGCCAGAAGCAAATAACGCCAGAGTTTCAAGGCACTCTTTTGAATGCTTGTGCCCTATATTGGCAGCCAACTCTGTTCCGGGAACGGACAAACTGTATGGTCTGTTACTGGCTTCACATTCCAGACACCATCCAGCCAAAACAGAGAGTTTATCTTCCAGACTTACACCGGGATTATGCTGCAGGCAGAGCTTAACCTGATGACCTAAAGGTTCCTCAAACAGCTTGGTATTCAGCTCACTGGTTCTCGCATAGCCTTTCCAATCAACATGACCCGGAAGATCCGTCTCTTTATAACGGCGAAAACCGGCAAAATCATCCTGCCCTGATCGTGTTTGTCTACCGGTCTCCTCTCCTACTCCCAGCAGACTTGGAACAGGGTGGGAAAAATCAGCCCTGGGATAGATCAGGGTGTGCATTTCCAGCTGGACCCAGCTCCATGCCCTGCAAAACCCCAGAGGGTACACACTCTCTACTTTCATCCTGCCCGGACGAAACCAGCCTCTGGATATTGCTTTTACCTGCAGAGTGAAGTCCTGATTGGTTTCGAATGAGTAGGTCACCTGCTCATTTTCAGGCCAGCCTAATCGCACAGATTGTCGCCCCCGGCCCCCTGACTGCAACTGCAGATGAACTGATATCAAGTCTCCTGCATGACCCGAATCAGCAGACTTTGAAACCAGAGTCATCCCCGCAAGATTTTTCCAGGTGTGAAGAATGGAAAGCATAAACAGACTGACCATAAAAAAGGACAGGCCAAAGGCCAGACTGTTAGCATAATTGGCCGCCAGTATAAAAATGAGTACAGCAACAGACAGCCAGATATAGCCCCCTATTGTGGGCAGGATAAATATCCGCTGTTGATCCAGAGTCACCCTTGGCGCTGGTGGAATGCGTCGATCCAGCCATTGGTGATATCGCTGTCTGATAGCGGCTGCTGGCATACGTTTCATCCCATGATGTGAGTGCCAGTCAGCAACTCCCTGACCGATTGACTCTTTTCTTTCGCCTTTAACCGGTGATCGGCAACAGGGACAAACACAGCCTGAACATCTTCGGGAATAACATAGTCCCGACCTTCCATCCAGGCCCAGGCTTTTGCAGCCGCTATCAACGCCAGACCTGCTCGTGGCGAGAGCCCAACATTGAAATAACCCACCTCTCTGGTTCGTGAAATAAGCCTCATTACATAATCCAGCAACATCTCCCCGACATGTCCCCGGGCTGATTCATTCTGAGCTTTGATCAATTGATCGGCATTGAAGATCGCAGGCAGCGCATCCATTTCCACCCTGCCGGCTTCGCCTTTCAAAATGGCTTTCTCTGATTCGGGGTCAGGATAGCCCAGCTCCAATCTCATCAAGAATCGGTCGAGCTGGGATTCTGGCAAAAGAAAAGTGCCTTCCTGATACACAGGATTCTGGGTTGCCACCACGAAAAAAGGTTCGGGTAAGGATTGTGGCTGACCATCGACCGAGACCTGGCCCTCCTCCATGGCTTCAAGCAAGGCACTTTGCGTTCTGGGTGAAGCCCTGTTGATTTCATCCGCCAGCAACAACTGGGAAAAAACCGGTCCCGGCTGAAAGGTAAAGTTGGCGGTATTTTTATCAAAAACGGTAACCCCGGTAATATCAGCGGGTAACAAATCACTGGTAAACTGCACGCGTTGATAACCTAAGCCCATGACCCGAGCCAGTGCATGAACCAGCGTTGTTTTACCCATTCCGGGCAGATCTTCGATGAGCAGATGACCTCGGGCAAGAAGACAACACACCGCAAGCCGAATTTCCAGATCCTTGCCTCGGATAATCGTATTCAGAGCATGAATACATTGATTGACTTCACTCATTAATAGGGAACCGTTATTATTCTTTGAAGGCCTTGATTTTTATAGTAAAAACATTGATCGCAGAGTAGAACAATGTTTTTTGTGTTCAAAGCTTTTTTATCGGTCAATCGACACAAAAGGACAGAATTCCTTTTCTGCTCCAGGGGGGGGGGCTGATTTAAAGCAGGGCTAACCCCCTATCAAGATCCGCCTTCAGATCTTCGAGGTTTTCAAGACCCACAGCAACCCGGATCAAATTCTCAGTAATACCGGCCCTTGCTTTGTCTTCCTCAGAGAGACGACAGTGTGTCGTGGTGGCCGGATGAGTGATCGTAGTGCGGGTATCCCCGAGATTAGCCGTTCTGGAAATAAAAGTTACGGCATTCATCACTGTCCAGGCCTGTTCCCGGCCGCCTTTCACTTCAAACGCAAGAACACCGCCAAAGGCTTTCTGTTGACGCTTTGCCAGAGTGTGACCAAGGTGCGACTCAAGGCCACTGTAGTGTACCTTTTCGACAGCAGGATGCTCGTCCAGCCAACGTGCCAGTGCCATTGCATTGCGACAATGGGCACCTACCCTCAGGTTCAGTGTTTCAAGAGACTTGTAGAAATTCCAGGCATTAAAAGGGCTCATTGAAGCGCCAGCCGCCCGTTGCCAGAGATGCATCTCACTGATCAGATCTTTGCTGCCGACAGCCACTCCCCCCATGCAGCGTCCCTGACCATCGATAAACTTGGTAGTAGAGTGGACAACAATATCTGCGCCAAGCTTCAAAGGCTGCTGAAGAGCCGGTGTACAGAAGCAATTATCAACCATCAGCAAAGCATCATTCTCATGAGCAATGGCGGCCATGATTTCCAGATCGACTACTTCACCCAAAGGGTTTGAAGGCGTTTCCAGAAAAAGAAGGCGCGTTTCAGGGCACATCGCATCTCGCCATTGCTGGTAATCCGTGAAATCAACAAAAGTCGTTTTTACACCAAATTTGCCCAGGTATTTCGCAAAAATGGTGACCGTTGTTCCAAAAACACTGCGAGAGCAGATTACATGATCGCCGGCTTTCAACAATCCCATGCACATGCCCAGGATAGCCGCCATGCCTGAGGAGGCGGCACAGGCCAGCTCTCCCCCTTCAAGGGCTGCCATGCGGTCTTCAAACATTTTCACCGAAGGGTTGGTATAGCGTGAGTAAACATTGCCCTGCTCATCACCGGCAAACACTGCCCGGGCCTGCTCAGCACTGTCGTAAGTAAAGCTGGAAGTCAGGTAAATAGCTTCACTGTGCTCTCTTTCACCGCTGCGAATGACACCTGTCCTGATAGCCTGAGTTTCAAACGCCCACTGATCCTGATTATTACTTACGTCGTTATCTTTCATTTCTGATCCTATATACCGCTCTGGGCTGTTTATGAGCTTAAAATCCCAAGGTTCCGGGTATATGTCTTGCTGAGACTTTTCGATGCAGCGTGGGAAAACCTTCAGCCAGACCTATCCCAGATGGCTGACAAGGCCAACGATAACGAAAAAAAACCGCAGTTAACAGTAGAAATAACCACCCTGGCTACTGAGTTTTCAGAAGATAAAAGAAAATCCCCGACCCCTGAATGTGGTAATCTGGGAATACGATGATTAATGGTTAACATGGTTAGATACCTAACCGTTTTCACCCATGGCTGTTCAGGAAAAACAGAATGCCCCCTCACCTGCTTTTGATTGATGCTCTTAATCTTATCCGAAGAGTACACGCTGCTGTCAGGGCTCCTGATGAAGACAGCCAGATAGACGGAGCTATTTCAGCCACCGTCGCTTCACTAACAAGAGCCATAAAAGAAACATCGCCAACCCACTGCCTGATGGTTTTCGATGGTAATCCTCCTACCTGGAGACATAATCTTTTCCCTGATTATAAAAAGGGCCGCAAGCCCATGCCCGAACCATTAAGAAAAAGGCTGGGAGATTTCAACCGGGCTTTCCTGAACATGGGGGTAAGAACATTCAGAAAGTCGGGTCTGGAAGCAGATGACGTTATTGCTTCTGTGGCCTCCAAGGCATCAAAAGCCAATGTCGAAACCACCATACTTTCAACAGACCGTATTTTTCTGCAACTGCTGAATGCTCCTCAGATAAAGCTGCGTGATCATTTCCAGAAATTCGATTATCAGAGAGATAGCGTCCAAAAACTTTATGGCTTTGGAGCAGACAGGCTAACCCAGTTCTGGGCCATTACAGGTGTTGGAGATGTGCCCGGAGTTCAGGGTGTGGGAGATAAAGGAGCCACCTCCCTGATGTTGGAACATCAGGAAATAAGTAATATCTTTTTGTTGGGAGAGGAGTCTAAAGGGGCAGCAGGGAAAGTAGTAAAGCAGAAAGATCAGGCATTGTTAAGCTTGAAACTGGCGACTCTGGCTTGTGATCTTGAGGTTGGGGTGAGGATGAAAGATTTGAGGTATGGATCTGTATCTGAAGAATAATTTTTTAAGAAGAAACCTTATTAATCAAAATTTCTATAAAACTGATCGATTATATCATCGAGTGTATTATCAAAATCATCGGATATCTCAATCCGCCCCTTCAGAGCACCAAAACCTCTACTTTCAGGTTACTCTTCGTGAGGAACCAATCTCATAACAGGCTTATTTCTCTGTGTGATAATGATATCGGCATCCTCTTCAATTGCCAGTCTGACAAGTTCTGACAACCTGCTTTTTGCCTCACGCATTCCAACTGTAATTTGCTGTGAACCTGACATTGACATAAATGACTCCCTTGCTAATTAAACCAGACTCAGATTAGCCCCTACTAGCAGCCTGTCGGACTTAAGCGTCCGTAGCGAGGATTGCAAGAAATTGAGG
>NZ_JAHHPR010000402.1:0-2022 GCF_024606255.1 Endozoicomonas sp. SESOKO3 | reverse complement strand
ATTTATTGAGCAACGTCGCTATAATCTTGATTCATGCATTCACCCTTGCTCTGATCAATGGCTTTTCAAACAATGCTCTATATGGCGTCTCGCTGGAAGAAAGTTTTTCCGAAACAGCCCGCAACCAATGGCAGAAGGTTTATGCTCCACTGGATTATTTGTACACCTTGTTTAATTAAGAATGAGTAAGATGCAAGCGACGGATAATTAGATTATGAATCACCAAAAAATGATGGCGAAAATCCCATTACTGTACTAAAAGGTCTCATTAAAACAACTAAGTCCCAAGGACTTGTGACAGATTCCTCAGTGTGCTGGCCGGTTTTTTTACAACTAAAAACAAGCATATTAATAGTGGTACGGGAAGACCAGGTTTGTCGTTTCCTGGCAATAAAACAGTTATTCGAGTTAAGGATATGAACAATGAAAACATCCGGTAAACTAATACCACTATTCTCGTGCTTGTTATTGATCTGTTCATTCGCTCACTCAGGCGTATCGAAAGAAGAACAGTTTAACTTATTGAGCCACTACAATAATGCATCATTAGTTGGAGACAGTCTGAATCTGTTTATCAGCGGTTCCGGGCTGGCCGTTTCAACCCTGATCCAATATGGATTCTGGTACGGCATCTGCAAATCACCCGAGGTAGTATCAGCCCTTGCAGGTCGCTTTGACCTGTCAGGCACAGAAGAAAATGAGTTACATGGGATCAGAGCATCTTTTTGTCATCAACTCGCAGCCGTTATCACCTCCACTGAAGTTGCCTTAGCCGGGCACCTATCACCGTGGCCCCTTGAGCTGCCCTGGTGGCAACCACTGCGATTTGTAGGAACAGCCTACGTTGGTTATCAAACATACACTCACCAGAATCCTTATTCTGCCACCATTAAAACTGCGATTTATTTTACCCATGAGGTAGTGGCAAGAACCGTAACCGGAGCCAGTGCTATTCGGAGCTTGAGGAAACAGAACACAAGCACAATCCAACCTTTAGATTATGCCCGAAATGAATATTTCATGTTGTCATCAACTGCTAGCATGCTGGTCGGAATAATGTTCTATAAAAAGATGCTCGCCATAGGTTCAACATCTTTGGAAGCGGCCATTGCTTACTTGATATCTGCTGGATTGACGGAAACAATATCAGCAATAAGCTATCTTCCAGTACTTAATTCAGACAGTGCTGGTATAGAGGAGAAAGAAGCAAAAGCCATAGCAGCAGCGGGAAGCGGAGCCATAGCAGCAGCGGGAAGCGGAGCCATAGCCGGATCGATTACTACAGCCATATCCGCGGCCATGGTTTCCTGGGGCAGATCAGATCTATCCTTGAACATAGCTGAACTTATCACCATAACCTTAGCTATACCTGACGTTAGACACCTGAATGGAAGTGAGATCTTAATCGGAACGATAGCCGGAACCGGATCCATACAATTTTTATTTCAACAAAGCCGGATACTGGACTCAGAACATTTAATGAGAAACGGCGCTGTTACCTTGGCTCCTGCATTAGCTCTGGCTTTAATCAATGGCGTTTCAAACAATGCTGTTTATGGTTACTCACTTGAAGAAAGTCTCACCGAAACAGCCCGTACCCAATGGATGAAGTTTTATGCTCCTTTGGATTACTTGTACACCTTGTTCAATTAACAACGAGTTCGATGCGAGCGACGGCCAATTAAATTTCATCTTATGAATGAGCAAACAATGATAGCGTGAATTACATTGCTGTACTATAAGGAAAGCCTCATGAAAACAACAAAATTCTAAGGACTTATGACTCGTTCCTGCGCGTGCTGATCGGGTTTTCACAACCACAAACAAGCAGGTTTGTGGCGGTACGGGAAAACTCGCTTTGTCGTTTTCTGATAATAAGTCAGTTACTCAAATTAAGGATATGAATAATGAAAACATCCGGTAAACTAATACCGTTATTCTCATGCTTGTTATTTATCTGTTCGGTTGCTCACTCAAGCGTATCGAGAGAAGAACAGTTTAATTTATTGAGCCACTACAATA
>NZ_JAHHPR010000401.1:0-3211 GCF_024606255.1 Endozoicomonas sp. SESOKO3 | reverse complement strand
GTTTCAGGCGATCCAGATGGAAAAAACCATGGTAGGCCTGCTTTTGACGCTGATTGTTGCCGTAGCAGCATTCAATATCGTCTCTACCCTGGTGATGGTGGTGACTGACAAGCAGTCGGATATCGCTATTCTGAGAACACTGGGAGCCAGTCCGAAAACCATTATGGGTATCTTTATGGTACAGGGGTCTCTCATTGGTATTGTGGGAACATTATTGGGGGTTGTGCTCGGTGTGATTGCCGCATTGAACGTTTCTGAAATCATTTCAGCTCTTGAGTCCTGTCTGGGTATCCAGTTCCTCAGCCCGGACGTTTATTTTATCAGTTATCTGCCTTCTGAATTGCAATGGTGCGATGTTGCTGTCATCAGTATTGCAGGTCTGTCCATGAGTTTCCTGGCCACTTTGTATCCCGCCTGGAGAGCCTCTAAAACCCAGCCAGCAGAGGCACTTCGTTATGAATGAGTCCATCAACGCCGTATTAGAGTGCAGGGCACTGGCCAAAAGTTTTGATGAAGGCCCTGAAAAACTGGAAGTATTGAATGACTTAAACCTGGTGATCGGTCCTTCGGAGAGGGTCGCGGTGGTTGGCAGCTCTGGCTCAGGGAAAACGACATTACTGCAATTGTTGGCCGGACTGGATCGTCCTTCTTCGGGTGAAATCAGAGTCTGCGGCCATGAGCTGGCAACGATGAAAGAAGCAGAGCAGAATGAACTGAGAAATCGCCACCTGGGCTTCGTCTACCAGTTCCATCATCTGTTACCTGAGTTCACCGCTCTGGAAAATGTCTCTATGCCGCTACTGCTGAGAAAGAAAACACCCATCAGACAGATCAGGGAAAGAGCCGAACAGTTACTGGATGCCGTGGGGCTTGGGGCAAGGGCCAAACATAAGCCCGCAGAATTGTCAGGAGGAGAACGCCAGCGCGTAGCCATTGCCAGAGCCCTGGTTACTGAACCTGATCTGGTGTTTATGGATGAACCAACGGGTAATCTTGATCCTAATACAGCAGAAAAAGTGCATGATTTGATGGCCTCTCTCAGCAATGAGTTCAAGACCAGTTTTGTTGTGGTAACCCATGACATGAATCTGGCCAGACAGATGGATAGAGTCTTCCGACTGGATTCCGGAACGCTGATCATCGCTTCTTAAGCCAACCTGTCAACAGCCCGGAAAAATTATTCTGCTGTTCCAGATGGGTTGTGTCCACTGGCATGGTTACTGCGGCTTTGATAGCATGGGGCAAATGGCAATATTGTGGTTTGCCCCTGCTTTTGCTAGCAAGCCATCTCGATACTGAGTACCATCTTTCTGTATTGTCGTCTTTCAATCCCTCATATTCCCAATTGGTAGAGATCTATGCATTCCTATTTGCTGGCTGGTGACCACGGTATTCCTCTGACTCTGGTGGAAACTTCAGATTATGATCGCTGGTTTGATGAGCAGTCAGAACCTCTACAGAACTGGCTGACCTGCACAGACTTCAAAGGAGAGGGCATCAGTCTGATTCCCGGTGAAGAAGGTGTCGTGGATCAGGTTATTGTCGGTGTTGAAGATCTGTCCAGCCACTTTATCTGCGGAAATTTGGTCAATCAGCTGCCAGCTGGGGACTACAAACTTCAGGGCGATGAAAACCTTCTTAAACTGGCCGCATTTAGCTGGGGGCTGGGTGCTTATCAGTTCGACCGCTACAAAAAAACTGAACAGAAAGAGCGTCCAAGATTGATTCTGCCGAGGCAGGCAGAGGTTTTAGAAGCCGAAAAATTTGTTAAAGCGATGGCCATTGTTCGTGATCTGGTGAACACTCCGGCTGGCGATATGATGCCCGAACATCTGGGTGAGGCCGTAGAAAAGCTGGCCGAAGAGTTTGGTGCCAAAGTCAGTCAGACGGTAGGTGATGAGCTGTTGACTCAAAATTATCCCACCATTCATGCGGTCGGGCGCGCCAGCAGTCACGCACCACGGCTGATTGACATGACCTGGGGTGACGGGAAGCATCCCTTGATCACACTGGTGGGTAAGGGCGTCTGCTTCGACAGTGGCGGTTTGGACATGAAAGGTGCAGACGGTATGCGTCTGATGAAAAAAGATATGGGCGGTGCCGCTCACGTCATCGGACTGGCGCGCCTGATCATGGACTTTAACCTGCCTGTTCGTCTGAGAATGCTGATTCCAGCCGTTGAAAATGCGGTTGCCGGAAATGCCCTGCGTCCCGGAGATATAGTGAAAACCCGTCAGGGTTTGACGGTAGAAATTCACAATACCGATGCCGAAGGTCGTCTGGTTCTGTGTGAAGCACTGACGGAAGCCAGTACCGAAAATCCTGACATGATTGTCGATTTCGCCACTCTGACCGGAGCCTGTCGTGTGGCTCTGGGTACTGAGGTGGGGGGCTTTTACACTGACGATACGGCCCTGGCCTGTGAACTGATGCAGGCGGGTGACAAAACGGACGACCCAATCTGGCGCATGCCCTTGCACAAGGACTACAGGTACATGCTCAACAGCGAAATCGCTGATATGACCAACTGCGCCAAGGAGCCTTATGGAGGGTCTATTACTGCAGCTCTCTATTTGCAGGAGTTTGTCGGCAAGGGCATTCCCTGGGTTCACTTTGATATCATGGCCTGGAATATTCGTCCTCAGCCCGGTCGCCCGCTAGGTGGAGAAGCGTTTGGGGTTCGTGCCGTGTTTGAAGTACTTCAGGATCGCTACGGTCAGTAATCAAATTCCCGTTGGCGAAAGCCACTCCTGATTGCAGGCAGTGGCTTTTATTATGGGTGGGTGTGTTCTGGCTGGCATTAAAATTACTATATAAAAATAGGTATTCGAAAAATTCTTCTGCTCTGCCACTAAGCCAATTCCAGTAACCCTATCGATTTGTATGATGACTTTGTCACCCCGAGTTTGACGTCTACAGTTCTCTGCTGAATATTCGTCATTACAACCGCATTCGACGATTCAGGCGAATCTCATCGGGGCCAGATAATCACTTTACTGAAACTCTGAGATCGTCCCTGAGTTCATCGCTTTTCTCAAACCGGGTATGTCGACAGTCGTCAGGTATAAAACATCGGCGTTTCAGTAAAATTTCAGCACGTTTGTCAAGAATGGGAAAATCCATGAACCATTAACTTTTCGTTCCGTGCCCCTTTTTCTCTCGTCTATCCTCACTGCTCCTATTCATAGAAAACAAAGGATAAAACCATTAA
>NZ_JAHHPR010000400.1:0-2145 GCF_024606255.1 Endozoicomonas sp. SESOKO3 | reverse complement strand
ATGTGGTTTCTGGCGCAATTATTGAAGAAGATAGAACTGGATAAAAATGCGGGTAGCATGAAGCTAAGTTGCAACGCCGTTGCGGGTGAAATGACTGTCGAATGCCCCCGAATGAAATTTCGTCAAACCATGCAGGATGCCTTTGAGAAGCTGATCATTGTGTTACGTGCTATATGTAATCTGGATCTTGATTTGAATTCCAGTCCCATTTTTGAAGGAGGTCAGTGGGACTTTAACTTGCTTGCACAACGGCTTAATCGTGATCTGGCGACAGAAGCGGATAGATTCGCCTTTCAACATTGCCTTTTCGTAATGTCTTATCGTAATGAGAGCCGCAGGTACATTCTTGTCCCTTGCAGCCAGCTTTTAAGCAAACACTACCAACAGTTTTCTCATCATGCCCGGTTGTTGTCCAGGTGGCCAGATTTTCTCCAGGGAAAACCGGGGGGTGTTCTGTTGAAAATGTTTATGAGTGATGAGATAAGTGAGAACACCCGCAGGGAGCTCTTGCATCATTTTTTGTTATTAAATCCCATAATCGCTACTAAATTGGTTGAGCAATTGTATGACTTGGGTAATCAATGCTTTGTTATCAATCCATCTTACCGTTACAAACTGGAGTTTTATCTACCACCGTGCCAACTGCTTGGGGATCATAAAGAAAAGGTCAGGGAGATCCTGCTGAAGCATGGATTGAAATATGCCAGCCATCGGGTTAGGAATGATAAAGATTTTGTATTACCCACCATTTCAAAACATCCCACAGAACTGCAATATTTGAGTGAGGAGCTGAGGAATGATATTGATGTCGTCAAAGCCGCTGTCGCAGAGTTGCCCAGTGTTTTAAGTTATGCTGGTGGAAGAATTCGAAGCGATAAAAACATTATTGAAAGCTTAATGGCTGTCAGTGTTAATATCTTAAAAAATGCCAGTAGAACGTTATTGAATGATCGCGAGTACATGCTGAACTTAATTGCAAAGAATCCACTGGCTTTCAAATATGCTACTTCCAAGCTTAAAATTGATGATGCTTTTATCGAGGCGGCAAGACAAAGAAACCCTGAAGTTGGTAGATACGTCAGGTGGTCTGCGAATAAGGTCTGATCTATTCAGACAACGTTGACCAGTGTAAATCGTCTTGCAAGCTTGTTGTTGTTTCTTCTATTGCGTTCTTAAGGCTGACGGGTGAACTTTATAAAAACATTATTGTCTAAAGGAGATAATCACTAGCCATTGAGGCATGGATGAATATTAACATGAGAAGGATATCTTGATGTTGCCAGCTCGTATTGACACATCGGTCCGTCAAACCCCGGCAATGAAGCCAAATCAGGATACCGGAGCCAACAGTCCATCCGAACGGTATTTCAGTGGCCCTGATACCAGTGGCGCTCTGACCGCGCAAACGCCATTAGACAAGCGCTTCTGCAGTTTATCTGTTTCAGATGAGGTTGCCAGCTGTTCTCCCTCCAATCGAAAACAACTCGGTGGCAAGGGGATGTTTTTGCGACGCATGAAGCAAGCCGGTCTGGATGTTCCGCCATTTGAATGTGTGACAGCCCGGGTAATGAATGCTCTCGAACAACACCCTCTGGATACCCATCGTTTTGACCGTTATCTCCCCGGGAACGTCCCTGAGCCGGAGGCAGAGTGCAGCCTGATAAAGATCAGGGAACACCTCAATACCTTGCCACCTTCAGAGCAAAACAAAAGGGATAAATGGCTGGCGGGTCTGGCGCAATTTGTTGCCAGTCATGATTTTTACGAACAGGTTAAAGATTCTGAAGCAGCCCGACTCATCAGAAACCTGCGCTGTCAGCTGGACGAACAGTGCACATCACAACCGGTGATTGTCCGCAGTTCTGGCATCAATGAAGATAACTACGGCGACGCCCAGGCGGGCAAATACCTCTCTGAAGTTCAGGGAGAAGAGGATGTTCTGCGAACCTGTCTCAAGGTCATGGCCTCGGGTTACCGGCCTGAAGTTTGCCCCGGAATGATACCACCACCCATGGCTTTGATCATTCAACAGTGTATTGACTGCAAATATGGCGGGGTCGCCATGAGCTTTCAGTCCTTTCAGGATGATACTGTCAGGATTGAGTACACACCCGGTCAGCCCAGAGGCATAGTGGCAGGACAGTC
>NZ_JAHHPR010000399.1:0-17113 GCF_024606255.1 Endozoicomonas sp. SESOKO3 | reverse complement strand
GACCAATTTATTGCAACCGCAGTAGGACAGCCTTAAGTCCGACAGGCTGCTAGAGGCTAATCAACACACGCTGATTCCAGATCTGCGACCAGTTCTGTGTACGGTCACCCACTACCAGGAAATCAGAATTCAGCAGACTTTCCTTGAAGTTGTAGGAAAACCGCTTGCCGTGAGGATCCAGCAGTAAAGCTCCGGCACCTTCCAGTACGGCCTGTGCCGCTCCGGTATCCCACTCAGATGTGGGCCCCAGCCTTGGGTAGATATCCGCCAGCCCTTCCGCAACATGACAACTCTTGAGGGCACTGCCGACAGGCCTTACCTCCAGATCAGGGTAGAGCGCCCTGAGCTTTTCAACAAATACCCTCGCTCTTTCGGTTCCATAGCTTCGACTGCCCAGTACCACCGTTTCCCTTTCTGGCTGAAATATTCTTGGCGTAATACTGTCAACGGGCTGATCTTCAATTTGTTTGAAAGCACCCAGACCGCTACCCCCCCAATAGGTTGTATGCTCATCAGGAACATGAACCACACCCAATATCGGGTAGCTTCGACCATCTTCTGATTTTTCCATCAGCGCGATATTCACGGTGAACTGGCCATTGCCATTGATAAACTCCTGAGTGCCATCCAGAGGGTCCACCAGCCAGTAACGTTCCCACTGGCAGCGTTCAGTAAAAGGGGTATGTTCTGACTCTTCTGATAAAATAGGGTACCGGACATCCAGAGCCTTCAGGCCCCGCTCAATGACTTCGTTGGCTTTGAGATCTGCCAAGGTCACAGGCGTTTTGTCAGACTTGTGCTGAATGCTCAGGTCTTGCTGATGATAAAGGGTCAGGATGGCCTCTCCAGCCTGTCGGGCAATGTGCTTCAGGGGCTCAATCAGCTTCTCGTCAAACATTGGGGGTCTCCAGCCATCCGGCCTGAATTTTCTCTTTGACCAAAAACAGGGTAGCCAGAGCCCTTGCTTCGGAAAAGTCCGGCCTGTCGTTCAATTCCAGTAAGCGGTCAAAGGACCACTCGACCACTTCCAGAGGCTCTGGCTCATCGCCTTCCAGCCTTTCTTCATAAAGATCCCAGGCCACCATTGAGTGTATTCTGCTTTTCATATAGTTGGGTGACTGGGTGAATGCACTGAGGTACTTCCAATGACGAGCACCGTAACCCACTTCTTCCTTTAACTCACGGTTACCCCCTTCTTCCAGACTTTCTTCAGGCTCAACCAGCCCCTTTGGCAGAGTCAGCTGATAGTCTTCGGTACCACCGGCATACTCGCGGATCATCAGAAAACGATTATTATCCAGCAGCGGCACTACCATCACTGCTTGATGCCCCGTTCCAAAAGAACCTAATCGTTCATAGGTTCTTTCAACACCGTTGGAAAATCTGAGATCCAGCTCTTCTATTCTGAACAGACGAGTGCGTGCAATTTCACGACACGCTTTGATAACCGGTTTTTCTGACATGATTCCCTACCCCTTGTTCTGCAGTTATTATAAGCACCGAATTCGTTGCTTACATACGTCGATGTACATTTAATTGACTCAGCCTTGCGCCAATAATTCAGAAAGATTGTCGTTCAGGGTTCGGATGAGTCATCATGGCAACAGAATAAAGTTGAGGTCATTATGATTAACTGGAATGCCATAGATACCGTTCTCCTCGATATGGATGGTACCCTGCTGGATCTCCACTTCGATAACTACTTCTGGATGGAGTACGTGCCTCAGAAGTATGCCGAGAAACACAATATTACTCTGGAGCAGTCGAAAGAAGAGCTGCATCCAAGGGTAGCTCAAACGTACGGCAAGTTGGAGTGGTACTGTCTCGATTACTGGGCCAGAGAGCTGGACCTCGATATCGTCGCCCTAAAAAACGAGATGGCTCATTTGATCAGGTTCAGACCCGATGCCGACCATTTTCTGCAAAATATTCGCGATCGGGGCAAGAAAGTGATCATGATCACCAATGCTCATAGGGACAGCTTGTCACTGAAACTGGAAAGACTCTCCATGGCACACTATTTTGACAGACTGATCAGTTCCCATGATTACGGTTACCCTAAGGAAACCCAGGCATTCTGGCACAATCTTGAAGCCGACATTGGCACGGATAAGGAGCGGGCTCTGTTTATTGATGACAGTATTCCGGTTCTGGACTCTGCCAAAACCTACGGCATCGCCCATTTATTGGCTATTCGATATCCGGACAGCAAACAGGGCGCCAAGGATACGGGTCAATATCAGGCTGTTGAAGATTTTCGTGAGCTTATTCATATTTGATGAGCCTTGAAAACTGGCCCTGAAAAACAGTTCAATGACTTTTGAGAGTAATAAATGGCCAAGCAAAGTAGTACTCACGATAAACAGCAAGACAAAGTGCGTCTGGACAAGTGGCTCTGGGCCGCCCGCTTTTACAAAACCCGTAATATCGCCAAAGAAGCCATTGAAGGTGGCAAGGTACATCTGAATGGCCAGCGCTGCAAACCCGGCAAAGAGCCCAAAGTAGGCGACGAGCTGAAACTGCGTACAGGCTGGGATGAAAGGGTGGTAATTGTTCGGGAACTCTCTGACAAACGCCAGAAAGCGGAGCTGGCACAACAACTTTACGAAGAGACTGCAGCCAGCATACAGTCTCGTGAGGTGGCAGCGGAACAACGCAAGGCCATGCGCGGTGCTGTAGCTCCGAGGCCGGATCGTCGTCCGGATAAAAAACAGAGAAGGGACATTCTCAGGCAAAAATCCAGTCTGGCAGATTAATGCCCGGTCATTTTTCCATGGGAAAAATGACCGGAAAACAGTCACAACAGATAAACAATACCTTTCTCTACTTTGGAAGGGAGCACTGTCAGTCTGTCACCGAGGCATGGGCCAGCTAAACACTCTCCAGACTCAATAAGAAACAGAGCCCCATGAGTAGAGCACTGGATCAGACGTTGTTCGCTGTCCAGAAAGCGGTCTTCCTGCCACTCCAAGTTAATACCCAAGTGTGGGCAACTGTTTTCGTAGACAAAGACTTCTTCATCTCGACGGACTGCGAAAATGGAGCCTTTTTCGGTTTCAAAACCTTTACTTCCGGGGTTTTCAAGATCATCAACAGCACAGAGTTCCAACAAGTTTCCAGTTCCTGAGTTTGATAGCTGCTTTGAAAATATATTCGTCAAATCCAACTTTTAATCGGTTGTTAAGTATCCCGAAAATATCACAGTAAGGCTCCTGGTCAGCGGTTACGCCGTGGTGTGTTTGTCAGTGTGCCAGAGCTGGTCACTTTTTCTTTAACCACATTTGCTTTAGTATTTTTTCCAAGAAACCAGAACAAAAAGCCAGGCAAAACCATTACCAATCCAGTGAGACTGTGTATAGGATGCATGTATACGTGGTAAATGACACAGAAAGTGACAGAGGCAATAAAAATCGCTGGGGCATAGGGCCAGAACAGAACGTTAATATTCTCATCCTTCAGTTTCAACCTAACCAGGCCAATTACGGTCATTACACAACAAATGCCTAGTAGATAGCCAATACTGGTAAGCATAAACTCAAAAGAGCCATACCAGAGAATCAACAGGACAACTATTCCCTGAAATATTATGGCATTGTGGTAGTTACCACTTTTGGTTTGAAGAAATTCCGGCAGATAACCATCATCAGCCATCTTGGCATAGACACGAGGACCCATCATGATTAACGCGGAAAGTGAACTGAGCAAAGCAAGGTTAACAATGATCGCAGCAATCACCACTGCCCAGGGGCTGGAAGAGTGTTCAGCAATCAACAGCAGATAGTCTACTTGCCCCAGAATATCGTAAACATGCTCTTGTCCGAGAATGGCATAATTTAACACCAGATAAATGAGTAAAACCAGACAGGACCCCGTCATCGTCACTTTCATCAAGTTTTGTTGAGATGCTTTTATCTCGCTGGCAACGTAAATTACAGAGTTCCAGCCTGAATAGGCAAAGAAAGCCCAGATGAAACATGTTGAGAGACCGTCGATATTCCAATCGGCAGGGGACGACAAGGAGCTGACGTTTAGTTGCTTCATGACTATCTGGTCGGAAATTAGATAAATGAAAGCACCAATCAGCACCAACTTGAACGATATTATCAGATTTTGAATCATGAGCCCCTGATATCTACCAAAGCAATGCATGATAGCAAAAAGAACAACAAAGACAGTACCAATTGCTCTGGAGTCAGCCAACCCTGAAAAAATGAACCAGTGCCGTGTATACTCCCCAAGTGCAAAAGCACACACGGCGATTGGAGCGGAGAACCCTACCAGCAGCGACACCCATCCTGCCAGACAACCCAGCATTGGATGAAATATTCTGGAGATAAAAAGGTACTCACCTCCGGATTCCGGCATCTGCCTTGCCAAGGCTCCATAACAGACCGCACCGCAAAGCATAACCACGCCGGCAATTAACCAGATAAACAATACCAGAACAGGGTGACCCACCCGACTTAACATCAGACCTGATACGGCAAACGTACCAGCTCCAATGACATTACCGATAATCAGCAGCACTGCACTGGTAAAACCCACTTTGTGATGACCGTCAGTCACATGTCACCGTAACTCACGGTTGCCCTGGTATCTCAGGGGCTTTCTGACCAACGGAAACAAGCCTTGCATGGTCATACCAATGGGCATCCGGGCTCATCCAGGCAGCCTGAATTAAAGGAAATAATGTGTCATGCTCCGGTATTACCTTTAAGTACGGTTCGAGCTGGCTGAAAGTAAGGTACATCAAACGCCCATGAGCATTATCACCACCCTGAACACGTTTATAGGATATCTCTGCATCTACATTAACCAGACCAGCCTTTGACATCATATCTGCAAGCAGATATCCCTGATCAAAGTCAATATGTTTTGACATTCTGTGATATGCATCCACCACATAATCAGGAAGCTTCGCATCAATTTTGCCAAACTCGCGGAACCTGTTTACATTTCCACCACCAACGTAGTCTTCAATGACCAAATAACCACCCGGCTTCAATGATCGGGCCAGTTTGGCGATAAGCGCATAATTGTCGTTCTTGGTCAGATGCATGACCACGAGTCGGATAAAAACCAGGTCGAACCTGTCGACGCCGGGATCGTAAGCAGTGATATCTTCGTGAATAACTTCAATCTGAGGGGCAATTGCTGCCACTTCAGCAAGAAAGTGATCATCAATATCCAGTGCGATGACTTTTCCGTTCTCCCCTGCAGATTCCGCAAGAAATCGACTCATTGAACCAAGACCAGGACCTATCTCCAGGAAATGACCGCCCGCCTTTAGGTAAGGTTTCAAACTGGCCTGCGACTGAGAATCAAGAACCTGCTGCAAGGCTTCCAGTCGACGCCTGCCCATATCCCACTTATTGGAAAGTGAGTAATCCCCTTCTGGTACCATCGGTTTCTCTACTGCTTCAGATTCGGCATAAGAACACATCGACAAAAAAAGCAGGAAAATCAGAGCAAACCTTGTTGGGATGTTTCCGGTTATTCTCATAGTTGACACCTGCAAACAATACCTGAGAACAAAAGAATAGATGACGGATACAGTTTATCCACTTTTATTTCCAGATCAGCTTTCTAATTCCGATACGCACCCCCACGCAGAGCATGGGAACCAGGAATAATTACCGGGCATTTTCCAGAGTACCAGTGCCTTTTTTTCTTCCGGTAGACGTCAGGGTAATGCATTAACAGACTCGGGACAAAGAAGCTGATCCCGGGTTGTGCCATCGACAAACAGGTCACCATAATTAAATTTACGACGAGTTTCGTTCAATCGCTATATTCTGCCGTTTTCTACATCTTTCAAAAAATCCACGAGCGCCTGCCGGTAATTTTCCGGATCGTCCCACATGGAGCAGTGACTGCCATTATCACAAACCACCAGCCTGCTGTGGGGCAGAATGGAAGCCATCTGCTCCTGATCATAAGGCGCCATGGTGTCATAGCGTCCAGCCAGTACCAGTGTTGCAACACGGATCTCAGCCAGTTCATTCCAACGATCCCAACCCAGCAGATTGCCGGTAACAACAAAATCATTATGACCCTGCATAGTGTTGTAAACATTCCGATTCCTGTGATCAAAAGCCCTGCTCAGAGCTTCAGGCCAGTTAGGCAACCTGCAAATGTATTTGCGATAGAGATGCTCCATCAAAAGAGACGAGTACTCTTCATTGTCCAGATCATTCGCTGCTTCAAACTGCTTCATTCGATCAACCACTTCCGGTGGCAACTGCTCCCGAAGGTGATTGATTTGGGTCATGCAGGAATGAATGCTGCCGGTGGTGCTGCCGAGTATCAGTCCTTTCAAATGCCGCTGGTACTTAAGTGCGTATTCAATGGCCCACAGGCCACCATAACCGTGACCAAATAGGTAAAAATCCTCCAGAACCAATGCCGTCCGAACCTGTTCGATCTCATCAATAAATCGTTCTAATTGCCAGAGTGACTCACCTTCAGGCTGATCTGAGCACCACGAGCCCAGTTGATCATAAAAGATAACTTCCACTCCCTGAGGAACCAGAAAGTCTTCCAGACATTCCAGGTACTCATGGGAATATCCTGGCCCACCATGCAGTGTCAGTAACTTTAGCGGCCCGGAACCCACCCGCTGAGTCCAGACCCGATAGCCGTTATCCAGTGTCACCCACTGAACACCCGGTGCGTTATGCTTCTCTTGTTTGGTCATCATGCCAGTACGCTGTTTAGATTTCGCAACGGGTTCAGTTTAGGCAGTTTCTATGGAAAAAAGCGGGAATGCACTCTCTTAACCACTACGGTTTTCAAGCCAGTCTTTGGTTAACTGATTTATCCTCAAGCGGTTTATCACCCATCATGAAAACTCATGCACTCGTCCTGCTTTCCTTGCTGGCTTGCTCTGTCCAAACCAAAGACACCCTACCTATCTGCACGATAAGCGGCTCAATCGCTCTTGCGACCAGGTGCCTGACAGGTAAAGATAACCTGAAGAGAGATGCTCATCGGTAATTTGTGGAAAACTTTCTAAAACAACTGTGGATAAGTATAAATATGGTAACCGGAAACGTTTATATACAAAGTCAATAATCGGCTGAAAGCTTTTACGTGTAGGGTGTACTTAATATGACTTTCTTAAAACTTCTGAGTAAAAGCCTGTGTATAAAAAGTGTATAAAGAATTGCCCACCGGTCACGACCCATGTTATTTCTGTTACTGAATCGGGCTTCTGACAACGCACCATGAATGAACCGCTTGATGGCAGCCAGTCTTTTTCTGTGATCTGATCAACTGTCGATGGGAGAATCTCGGGAGGGCCATGCACATCCAGTTGATGATGAGGGCTAAACAGTCATTCATTGCTGTAACTGCGTACCCAACAACACATTCACTGACTGCATTCTTGAAACCAGAAGATCAGGAAAAATATTCAAATGATTATCGAGGCGTTCACATGGGCCTTCTCAAAAGCAGTAAAAGGCGCGAGACGAGCAGGGCTTGTGCAGGAAGTTGCTGCGATTGCAGGGAAGTACCAACGTAACACAAAAGCCTGGCAACCACATTTGGAGCAAACCCGTGCGGCCATTACTGTCGCCATAAAGAAAGCAGACCCTGCTGAACCCATTCTGATAATGGGCTCGGGACTGGGTCTTGATCTTCCGTTGCAAGCACTCAACAGTCATCCGGCGGGCGCCCTCTTGTTCGATGCTGTGAAGCCACCACAGCTTGCAGCCAAACTAAAACAGTATCCAAATATTAAATTTGAACTGCGGGATGTAACTGGCCTTCTCGAAGAATTCTATAACAACTACAGCGACAGGAAGATAACCCCACCCGGTTTTGCACCGCTGCCGCTCACGGGTTTTAGCCTGGCAATCAGCGTGAATATGCTTTCGCAGATTCCGTTATCATTCGCCAAAAGCCCACCAGAGGATGACACGGAAATTTGCCTGATGGCGGCTATTCAGCAAGCCCACATCATGACCTTAAAGGCGATGGACTGTAACACTCTCCTGATTTCTGATCATGAACGCCATGTGGGCAAAGACGGTGACACTGAGGTTATCACTACTGTTGCGCCGCCCCTCTGGCCTTGTAATCCTGAGCATGAATGGGATTGGCATATTGCCCCAAAAGGTGAAAACAGAAATGGCCTGACCACGACCCTTAAGGTGGGTGTCTGGGAAATCCTCAAGTGATCCTCTTTGACATCAAGCCCTCTTGCCGACCCAAAAACCACTGTCGACAGGCAAATCTGTTGCTGACATAGTTTTCTGGCAGCATTCAATGAATTAGCTACTTGAAGGCAGCCAGTCTTCTTCCATGACCTGATCGAATGTCCATGGGCAAATCTCAGGAAAACTATCCTCATCAAGTTGCTGATGCTTCATCACATACCGATTCAATTCTTTGATCGCAAGCAGTTTTCCGTCTGGATAAGCTTCATCCATACTTATGTTCAACATACCCTTGAGATGAGGTCGTTTCTTCAAGAGCTTTCTAATGGCAATCCTTGTCCGGTCTATAGTTGCCATCCAGTCTCTGCAGTTATAGGGCTCGGGCAGTAGAGGATTCAAAACTCGATTCTGATAATCATATTTCAACAAGTGGATCAGGAGTGTCGTCAGACGAGATTCGAGAGTATCCAGTTCACTGCCCATATCGTCGATTTCCCCAATCAAATTATCTACGTCAAGTTGGTCAAATTGGCGATTGGTCAGATACTCTTTTTGCTGCTCAACCCAGCGATAATAATCTTTCTCGTATAGATCTTTCACGAATTGCCTCCTACGCTGCTCAAGCTTGGACAGTGTAGCCTATGACTTCTTCTCGCCAGGTATCACTACATCAAAGAGCAGCCCCTTTCTAAGGGTAATTTGGCTGAAATAGATATTAATGGCCTGCAAGGTCGTCAGTCCCAGTTTGCGGAGCACTTCTTCTTCCGCTTCTTGCTTAAAAAATTTATAACGGATTGTGCATCGGCCCCGACCAAAGTCATCCCTGCTGCTGACTCAGTTTTCTGGTAGACTCGAATGAATCAACGGCTTAAGGCAACCAGTCTTCTTCCATGATCTGATCAAATGTCCATGGGCAAATCCCAGGAAAGCTGTGTTCATCAAGTTGCTGATGAGGCTGTACGTAGTCATTCATTGCTTTAATCGCCAACACCTTGCCATCAACATAAGCTTCGTCGAAAAGGCTTTTCACCTCACTATTTAGATGGGGGCGCCTCTTTATGAGCTTATCAATCGCAAGCCTTGTTCTATTAATCGTTCCTTTCCAATCTCTGCAGTTATAAGGCTCGGGCAGTATAGGATTCAAAACTCGAACCTGATAGTCATATTTCAGCAAGTGGAGCAGAAGTGTCGTCAGACGAGATTCCAGAGTATCCAGTTCACTGCCCATATCATCGATTTCCCCAATCAGGTTATCTACATCAAGTTGGTCAAATTGACGATTGGTCAGATACTCCTTTTGCTTCTCAACCCAGCGATAATAATCTTTCTCGTAGAGATCTTTCATGAATTGCCTCCTATCCAGCTCAAGCCTGGAAAGTGTAGCCTATAACTTCTTCTCGTCAGGTATCACCACATCAAAGGGCAGTCCCTTTCTCAGGGCAATCTGGCTGAAATAGATATTAATGGCCTGCGAGGTCGTCAGCCCTAGTTTGCGGAGCACTTCTTCTGCTTCTTCCTTTAACCGTTCGTCGATACGCGCTCTGACGGTGGTTTCTTTAGCCATAATGCAATCTCTCCCATGACATATTTCTGATTGGAAGCAATCAGATCGTCCATGGTACATGAAACCCGTGACCCATGAATGCGTTCTTCTCAGTACGTTTTTCCTGATAAGTGTTAAACTGTCTAGATTCTATAGCTGCACACACATTCACTGCGGACACTCTTGCTTCGCTGCGGGCACTTGCCAGTTTTTTTGTCGAAGCAACCCGATAACCTATTTCGGAGGAATCAAGTTAATGGGCCGACGCCATACAACCCACGCTGTCCAGGTGGGACATATTACCATCGGTGGCGATGCCCCTGTGGTCGTACAGTCTATGACGGATACGGATACTGCTGATGTAGAGCGTACGGTTGAGCAGATCAAGCTTCTGGCAAACGCTGGCTCTGAAATTGTCCGGGTGACGGTGAACACCGAAGAAGCGGCTGCAGCAATACCGGCCATCTATGAGAAGCTGGCACAGCAGGGCTATAACGTTCCGATTGTCGGTGACTTTCACTATAACGGTCACACCTTACTGACCAAGTATGACGAAACAGCCCGCCTGCTGCACAAGTACCGTATTAACCCCGGCAATGTTGGCTTTGGCGACAAGAAGGATGATCGCTTCAATACCATGATTGATGTGGCCATCAAATATGACAAGCCGATTCGTATCGGGGTGAACTGGGGGAGTCTGGATAAAGAACTCTCCACCCGACTGATGGATGAAAACGCTCGTTCTGAAAACCCCAAATCCTCTCAGGAAGTTCTGCACGAGGCTCTGGTACTGTCGGCGCTGACCAGTGCCGATGCAGCCGTGGCGAGAGGACTGGGTGCCAACAAAATTGTTATTTCCTGCAAAGTCTCCAGGGTACAGGATCTGATCAGCGTCTATGAGATGCTCTCAGAGCGTTGTGAATATGCGCTCCATCTGGGCCTGACCGAAGCGGGAATGGGCAGCAAAGGAATTGTTTCATCCAGTATCGCCATGGGCGTATTACTTCAGCAGGGCATTGGCAACACCATTCGCACCTCTCTGACTCCAGAGCCCAATGGCAGCCGTGATCGGGAGGTGATTGTTTCCCAACAGATCCTGCAGGCGCTGGATGTACGCAGCTTTTCCCCTGAAGTGACCGCCTGCCCGGGTTGCGGTCGAACTACCAGTACTTTCTTCAGGGTTCTGACAGATGAAGTTGACGCCTTTCTGCGTGCCAAAATGGTGACCTGGCGCCACAAATTTGTGGGTGTGGAAGAAATGAAAGTAGCGGTTATGGGCTGTGTTGTTAACGGCCCCGGTGAAAGTAAACACGCCAACATCGGTATCAGTCTGCCCGGAACCGGTGAAGCGCCTTCGGCACCTGTATTTGTCGACGGTCAAAAAGTGACTACGCTCAAAGGCGACAATATCACTGAAGAGTACAAGGAGATGATTGAGGAGTATGTCCACAAAACATACTCACCAAGAGAATCACTGATCGCCAGCGAATAATAGATCAATCAAGTCCCACAGAAGCCCGTTCAACGGGCTTTGTTATTCCTCCGCAGCGATTATTTATTCTGCTTCTTAGGGCTCAGGCCTTTCCTGTTCGATCATCTCCGGAGTTTCCAGACTGATCCGACCCAAACCACCACTGCGAAATTCATTCAGAAGAATCTCAGAGACCTTGTGTAGATCAGCTATGCCACCTCTTCGCATACAATTTCTGCGGGCAGCAATCACATCCATCAGTTCGATATCGGTCGAAGGCAGCTCATTGATCTGGAAACGCTGTTTGAGTGCTTCTGGATAAGCTTTTAGAAAATATTCAGCGGCGAACAGGGCAATATCTTCGTATTCCAGAACCGCATCCTTAATGGCTCCGGAAATGGCCAGTCGATAACCACAGGCTTCCGGCTCCAGCTTGGGCCAGAGGAATCCGGGCGTATCCAAAAGAATCATGCCATTGGGCAATTTTATTCGCTGCTGCTGTTTCGTGACTGCGGGGACATTTCCGGTTTTGGCAATAATACGATTGGCAAGCGTATTGATCATAGTGGACTTGCCGACATTGGGAATCCCCAGGATCATGGCTCTCATGCCTTTGATATCGAGCTTACGCTCTACCATGCTCTCGGCCAGCTTCAGAACACCACGTACTTTTTCCGGCTGACTCTGGGTCAGGGCAATGGCCTTCACCCCTTCTTCCTTTTCCATCTCCCTGGTCCACCGTTCTGTGACAGCAGGATCAGCCAGATCACTCTTATTCAACACCTTTATGTAAGGCGTTTTACCTCGCAGGGAAGGCACCAGAGGGTTTCCGCTACTGAAAGGAAGACGAGCGTCCAGAACTTCGATGATCAGATCAACTTCCGGAACCACTTTCTTGATCTCCTTTCGAGCCTTGTGCATATGCCCGGGAAACCAGTTAATTGCCATAACAAAACCTCTGTTTGCTGAAGGCCGGTATTTTATAGGCTCCAGCGCAATCTAGTAACCCAGACTTTTTAACAGTTGTTCCTCTATAGGGCGCTCTCATAGAAAAGTCCAGTCATTGAATTTAGCAGCCTGACCCCGGTATTTGTCTTCCTCATCGTAGAGGTTCCAGACCACTGCCTGTTCAATGAGGAATCGTCTTCCGGTGCTGGAAACCCGGATGCCTGAATAGTTTTTGATGTAGCCGCTTTCACTGACTATTTTGAGCAATCGGTCCCGTTCTTCCCTATTGAGCTGTTCTGCAGAATGTCTGGAGGGCATTTGAGTCAGAGTGTTCCAGTCCATTTCAAAGAGAGACTGAGCACTCAGGTTGCCGTAACAGAAGACCGGATCACTTTCTGTTCCATGCGACAAAATCACTGACGGGTGTTCGTAAAGTTTTTTACCCAGTTCGGAGTCATTCAGGGGCAGTCCGCAAAGCAGCTGCCCCCTCAGTGTGTGGTAACTGTTGGCCATCAGCAGGCCTTGTTGCTGAAGAAAAGGGTCCTGCGGTGAGATCATATTTTGCCTTGTTGCGACAGTGGGTAACCGAAAAGTAAAATTGAGAAAATAGCCTAAGCTCCCGTGGCTCAGTCGTAAAGAACTAACCAATGGATAAAATCAGTTAATGAAGTATCCTGCTCCTTTGAGACCCGACAGTCGAATTGCAATCACAGCATTTTCTTCGGGTGTCCCGAAATCCTGCCACCCACGTCTTGATCGATGCCTCGATGATTTGCGCCGTCAGGGTTTTGTTGTGGTTGAAGGAGAGTGCCTCAGGTCGAATCAGTGTTATGTCAGTGCGTCACTGGAGAGCAGAGCGAGAGAGCTAACGGCTTTTCTGCTAGACGACTCTATTGATGCGATTATGCCACCCTGGGGTGGAGAGATTGCTATGGATCTGCTTTCAGTGCTGGACTTTGACTCGATAGCAAAAGCAAAGCCCAAATGGTTAGCGGGCTTCTCTGATATCAGTACGTTGACGTCTGTAATAACCAGTCAGTGCGACTGGGCAACGGCACATTGTACCAATCTAATGCAACTCCATCGTTTGCAGCAGGAGCCTTTAACGGCAAATACTCTGGCTTATCTTGGAAGCTCTGAAGCATTCAGTCAGTATCCCTCAGAGAAATATCAAATCAACGGAGAATCTTATGATGAAAACCCTGATGCGGTATTCAACCTGACTGAGTCCACACGCTGGAAAGTTCTGGGTGGAAGCCAGCAGGGTGTAGCCTTTTCCGGCCGTTTGCTGGGAGGTTGTCTGGATACCCTGTGTCATTTGTTGGGGTCAGACTATCTGGATTTAAAGTGTTTCCAGAAAAGGTACTCTCAGGATGGCATCATACTGTTTCTGGAGAATGCAGAGTTCTCGCCTACTGCTCTGATCAGGGCGTTGTTGGGGCTGAAGTACAGAGGCACTTTTAATCTTGTGAAGGGGCTGTTGATAGGCCGGAATCCGTCTGATGAGCAACATGGTCAATCCCTGACCTATCAGCAGGCATTAAGTTATGCTCTGAAAGGCCTTGAGATACCCATTATCTACGATGTTGATATCGGACATCTGCCACCTAATCTGACCTTGATTAATGGAGCTTTGGCAGACGTCAGTCTTATTGATGATAGGGGCAAGATTCACCAGAGGCTGATCTGAATCAGTGGAACTTTTTGTATTCATATATCAGGTATCCGAGCGGCTATCACCTATAAGTTGATTGAATTCTTCGCCGCTCATATCCATAGAATATTTATTATGTAAATTACGAATATCCACCTTCTGGCTTCTGGCCGGGATCAGAAAAATTTCTCCATCGTCACTGAGATTAACGCTTACTTCAGTTTCCTGATTAATACTCAGCTTGGCTCGAATATCTGCGGGAATGGTCACCTGATGCTGACTAGTTCGTACGATCCTCATAATGTTAAACCTATTAGAATTCAGGAAAACATATTAGATCACTTCTACGTCTAGTGGCACTTCTTCAAAGCCTGATTACAGAGTTGGGCTATCGCGGAATGTCTGCAGGCCGAGCTCTCATCCCCCGTCCTCAAAGTACGGAGGTTTTACGCTCACTCGATAAAACACTTATAAGTTGTATTTTTGCTTATTTACAACATATAAGTTTTATAAAAATTACATTAATTAAAATGTATTTTGTCTATATTACACTTTATAAATTGTATTTTGGTTGCTTCTGATGAAAACACAGGAAGAGCTGGCAAAAGCTTTACGGGACTTCCGGAAAGCCAAAGGACTGGGACAAAAGGATATGCGTATGAGAATCGGCATGTCGCAACAGCAATATCAACGAGCTGAGTCTGGCAGTGATCTGCGGGTTTCGACGTTATTTCGAATTCTTGAAGGTTTGGATCTTGAGCTGCAACTGATACCAAAACATCAATCTGGAGAGGGTGAACCTATTACACCCAATGATGAAAATAGAGAATCAGCCTGGCAAGGATTTCTTAAAGATCTGGAGGACTGATCGTGACTGTATCACAAAACGCTCGCTCTGAGTTTGTAGAAGCCTTCTCGCTTGTTCTCCATGGTCAACGAATAGGTGTCCTGACTCATTATTCCGGAGGCCGAAGCACTCTGACCCACCACTAGCAGAGATTAGCCGGACTGATAAGGCTCAACCCCGTCGCCCAGAAAACGGTTGTTTTCTTCACGTATTCTGGCTGCCGCATCATCGTAAAGAAATGGCAGGGTGACATAGCGAGTGCCGCTTGTTACAGGCGTTGCCGCATGCATAAGAGAACAGGAAAAGACGATAGCACCACCCGTGGGGGGCTTATAACGACGGTTGCCGTATTCTGGAAACCACAATTCACCTCCCTCGTATTCTTCACTATTCAGGTTGATGCTGATAGCGAATCGCCGGTGTGCGGTGCCTTTCGTGGTGTTATCCCGGTGTTCTTTGAAGAAACCCGCATCACTGCTGTCGTAGCAGGCAACGATGTAGCGTTCAATGCGTGTAGCCTGAAACTGAAAAGCTTTGGCTATTTCAGGAGTCAGGCGAGTTCTTATTCGATGTTTCAGTGCCGCCTGCAAGTTTTTATCGTCAATACTGATGTCGGTTCGACGTTTGACATGGTTATCCTGAAGTTCCAGTGTTTTGCCGCCAATGGTTCGCATAAAGCCCGATGGCTCAGGCTGTCCTTCGTGATAATAACGAATAAGGGTTTCGCAAAAGTCGCTTTCCAGCACCCTGGGTACCAGCAAAACCGGAGCCCAGGGTTCTATCTCTGGAGATGAGTGGTATGCAGGGTCAGGCAGGCTCTGCATGGTTTTTATAAAAATATCAGGCTCATCAATGTTGCCTTTGGCATAGACACGAAGCGTTGGGTCAAGAATTAACCAGTAGGGATAGTAAAGTTCTTGCTGTTCAGAGTGTTTGCCCAAGGCACCGTATTGTCTGGCAACTGCGCCTGCTTCATCATAAAAAATACGCTGCTTTGGAAATGCTTGCAGCGCTTGGGGGTTATGCAGGTCTCTTTGATTCAAGGTGACTGCGAAACGGACGCTTTGGTCATCACGAGTCATTAAATCTGATTGATTGACTTCTTTCAGAAACTTGATAACAGGTTTTGCTGAGCAGTCTCCAAGAAAGGCCAGTCCAACAAAACGCCCGCCGAGACTGGAGAATGCAAACTGGGGGTTATTGGTTGTGTGAGCGTGGAACCAGGGGGCAGGTTCTCCCCATGAGGGTGGTTTATTGTTCATTTATATAGGTGTTCTAATTCATTGAGAATTTTTAATTAAACCCTTTTTATCTATCGACCATGTTCTGTTAAACAATACATCGGACAGTTTTTTGAGGACTTAACATTGATCTACCGAGGCCTGTGCTACGAGGGTTCGGATTTAATTGCAAGTCTGATATCCCGCCGATTTGCCTGAAAGTGCCCCGGTCGCCCAAGCCCCGGATATCAGTGAGTAAATTAGCCAGTATTGGAACCGGGCGTCATGTTTTCCTAAAGGCTTCCCTTTGTCACTCCTGTTAGAGAAGAGGGACAAGTGTATCATAATGGATTCTTAGAACCGGATAATTGTATGCACAATGGTGCATCTTCTTACATGTCGTTTTTTTAGGCCATGCAGCACAATGGGTTTAGCAATTTCTTTTGGTTTTTTGTCACATAAGCCTTGGTGCATCAATGTTAAGTCGTCAAAAAACTGTCCAAAGCATTACCTAAATAGACTGTCTTTTATTTTTTTCAATTAATTGAAGGTAACTATCTATACCTACTTAATGGGGTTGTATTTTAGATAGATCACTTGTTTGTTTGTGACGAAAAATATTTATCAAGATTTTTAGTTGTCAAAATAATTACGCAGGGATGTAATCATGGCTGATGATAGCAGCACCAGTGGTGAGCAGCAGTCGCAGACCTCTAGTAACTCAGTAGTAGATTCAGATGGTACGAAAGAGCTTGAAAAGGTTCGGTTTGAGAAACCATCAAAATCAGTCGTCAAATCAGTCTCAGCTGATACCCAATACCTTCTGGATTTCAATTCGGACGACGTAAAACTGGAAGTCAGGGGGCCTGATTTTGTTCTTGTTTTTCCGGATGGTGTTGAAATTACCCTGTTACTTGCAGGGGTAATGGCTGCAACAGAGCAAACACTTCAATTCAAATTTGCCGATGGCTCGGTGATTAGCGGTGATGAATTCATTGCCAAATCCAGTTTTGTTGAATCGGAAGATGTACCTGTTTCTACTCTAAAGGGTCAGGAGAGTGATTCTGAAGAGGAAGAAACACCATCAGGCAAGGAAACGCAAGAACCGTCATACAGTGAAGCGGCTGATTCAAAGAATCAATCGAAAGCCAGCAAGGAAATTAAAAAGAAGGATGAGGAGTTTAAGAAAAAGCCTGTAGAAGAAGTAGAACCCCGTGATGATGACTTTACCGACACAGCACAGGCAACCAGCACCAGCTCGTCTTCTT
>NZ_JAHHPR010000398.1:0-1281 GCF_024606255.1 Endozoicomonas sp. SESOKO3 | reverse complement strand
GGGTAGCATCATGCAGAGACAGGCCGCTTCGCCAAAATGGTAAACAATTGGCTCGCTTTTTCCTGCTTCAAAAGCTGCGGTACAGGATTCACCGGCATTGAAATAGTCCGTAAACCGCTGCTCTAATGTTTTCCGTTCATTCAAATTGACATGCAGTCCAAAGCTGTGAGGCTCATCGTCTGTTACGAATAACGACATGATGCCACGAATATCTTTGGACTGAATGTAATGATCGTATTGTTTAACAATATGAAGAAAGGGCGTGAGTGATTCACCCGATAACTTTACAGACATGATCAAAAACCTTTGGAATCTGTACCTCGGTAGCTCCTAAGGGTAGTCCATGTGTAAATTTAATCGTGAGAATCCGGGCTGTGTTGTTGAGTATGTTGTTTAAGCGCCCAGTCCACATGTTCTTTCACCAGCTTCGAAGGATGGTCCCTGCGCTGGCGAAGCGCTGACACGACTTTCCCGGTTGTGGGGGCGTTGCCGAGACCTACCGCCAGATTCCTCAACCAGCTTTCAAAACCTGCACGCCGGATCGGTGAACCTGCCGTGCGCTCCAGAAATTCTTTTTCCGTCCACAGAAAGAGATCAGCCAGATCACTGTTATCCAGATGATGACGGGGCTGAAAGTCACTTTCCTGTGTGTGTCTGGCAAATCGATTCCAGGGACAGGTGAGCTGGCAGTCATCACAGCCAAAAATCCTGTTACCGATTTTGCTGCGCAGCTCTTCGGGTATGGGTCCACTGTTTTCAATGGTCAGGTAGGAAATGCACTTTCTGGCATCCACTTTGTAGGGTTCTACAATCGCGCTGGTAGGACAAATATCCATGCAAGCAGTACATCGACCGCAATGGTCCTTCTCATATGGTTCATCAGTGGGCAGAGGTAAATTGGTAAAGAGTTCTCCCAGGAAAAAGAAAGAACCTGCCTGACGGTTGATAATCAGGGAGTGTTTGCCCATCCAGCCCAGACCGGCCTGCTGAGCCAGAGGTCTTTCCATCACCGGTGCGCTGTCAACAAAGGCGCGATAACCATGGCTTCCGGCAATATCAGCTATTTTTTTTCCGAGCTGGGTTAAGCGCTTGCGAATCAGCTTGTGGTAATCACGTCCCAAAGCATAACGGGAGACATAAGCCTTTTCCGGCTCATTCAGAATCTTGACGGTCTCGGTTTCTGCGGGCAGATAATCCATTCTGGCGGAGATAACCCTTATGACACCTTCATGAAGCTTTTCAGGGTGGCATCTGAGTTCTTTGTGCCGCTCCATATATTGC
>NZ_JAHHPR010000397.1:0-5290 GCF_024606255.1 Endozoicomonas sp. SESOKO3 | reverse complement strand
CGGCGTAGATAAGTCTACATAATTACAGATTATGTTAGATTTTTAGTAGCGGTATCATTGGGTTCAGGACACACCTGCCTCTGGGATCTTTTATCAGCACGAACAGTCACAGGATAAGACGATTGAACACCAGCGACCTCTTCCGGTGCGGCAGGCTTAACCAAGTACCGCTTGTATCGCCCTGCCATTTTTGTCAGCCCGTTCCAGAAGTCTCGATAATAACTGGAATGGGTAGTGGCTCCGTTTATTTTATCATTTCCGTCCATTTCTTTTATTTCCCTCTATGGGTCCAGAGTCCGGTAATAGCACTCAGTTGTCATTATAGTTTCAACGAAGAAGCCGGGTATTTAGAGGACGATCACGATTTTTATCAGAGCTGCAAACCAATTCGTTGCAAAAACATGGGCATTCACTCTTAGCAATAGTTATAATATAACGTTTCACTTACAGACTGACACAGTTGCCCTTTATGATTTTTTCGAGAAAACCAAAGATACTATTCTGGCTGTCAGGCCTTTTACTCTCTCTATCACTGCCGACCCAGAGTCAAGAACCCCCCAAAGTGCTAACCTCCATTAAGCCCGTTCAGCTGATTGCTGCTGCTATCACCGAAGGTGTCACTTCGGCTGAAGTGCTGCTTCCTCCGGGAGCCTCTCCCCATAGTCATAGCCTGAAGCCTTCAGACGCCAGAAAGCTTTATGAAGCCGATGTTATGTTCTGGGTCGGACCCGATATGGAAGTCTTTCTGGATAAAACCCTGTCAGGTTCAACAAAAGCGGCCTCCGTGCCCTTGATGCAGGAAAGCAATCTGGAGCTTCTGAAGATGAATGAAGGAGAAGAAGAGATCCATCATCATCATGCCGAAGAAAGCGACCATCATCATCATGGCGAATACGACGTTCACATCTGGCTGAGCCCGAATAACGCCATAGCCATAGCCGAAACCATATCAGAGAAGCTGAGCGAGCTGGATCCTGAGCATAAAAAACAATACACGGATAATTACCATGTATTCAAAAAAGCGGTTCAGGCAGCTGACAAGCACAACATCAGCAAACTTGCTGTCTACCACAATCAACCCATGTTCGTTTTCCATGATGCTTATGGTTACCTGCAAAGGCATTACGAGTTGAATATTGTCGATCATTTCACTGCTAACCCGGAACAGCAGCCGGGTGCGAAACATCTTACTCAATTGCAAGAAAAGCTGAAAAAAGCCGGCAATAGCTGCGTTTTCCGTGAACCACAGTTCCAGCCTGCTTATATTGACCGGATCATTGATGGTACTGATGCCCATGTTGCTGTGCTCGACCCTCTGGCAACAGATGCAGCTGTAGGCCCTGATGGTTATATAGAGTTCATGGGCAGTTTGACGGATAACATTATCAGCTGCCTGAAGCAGTAACCATCGCTTAGTGCATGACACTCTATAAGGATGGAAATGCATGCATCAATCTCTATAACTTGAGATATTGTCTTGGTTCGCATGTTTTGTTCCACAGGGCATGGAAGCCAGACCCTTGCCCCGACGATTGGACGAGGGTTTACGGCGATTTAGCTAAAGCCTGAGCCCCATAAAACTACCGCCAAGAAACGCGGCCACAACCAGAAAGGGCAGAAGGGAAGCCAGCAGGGTTACCCACATTTTGAGCTTTGAGCGTTCCAGACGCAGATTCCATCGTTCTGCCGAAAAAGTCTGATCATCATCAAGTTCTGTGGATAACCCGCAGCTTGAACAGGTCACCTGCCACATTTCAGTGTCCCCAACCATCATCCTTGCCAATTCGGCTTCACCCAGACAACAGGGACACTTTTCCAGCTTCATAACGTCTCCTTCCTGTTTATGCACACATGAATGACAGCTTTTTCCAACACTTTTAACAGGTTATCCACAGATAGAGCTGTTATTCAAGGGCTATCTCATTGAGGAGCAGTGCATTAGAAATGAGAGACGTGGCAATGTCCGTGAAGGTTTTAGACGGCAATATCGCCAGCTAAATGAACACGTATGTTTTGTGTCAGGGCCTGTGTGGCAAATGCCTGAACCACTTCTTTCAGGTTTTCTTGCGGTACATAGGCAATAGAGATGTGATTGCTCTGGTGACCCGCCATCAGGTCATCGCGGCCTACACCGTCCAGTACACAGTTCATCAAAGGCCACTCTTTACAGGTTGCATGAAGACGCCGCTGGAACTCTTCCTGAGGCAGTTCGAAGGCAGTGCCGGTGCCGATATGCATATGAACTTCCGTACCTTCATAATGTGCACGAGCCCATATAAACCTGCCTGCTTTACTCTGGCCGCTCACAGTAGAACCGCCTAACGGGAAATACATGGCAGGCTGACGGTGACCGACAGCACCAGCAATACCACCATTGATGTGTTCAAAAGGTATAGAACCGGAAATTTCGAAATCCCAGTAGAACGTGCCTTCAAACTCACTGCCCCAGCGAATATCGTGCAGGGTTGTCTCCGATGGCAGACCCAGACTGTCGAGCAGACGGAACATCATGGTTTGTGGTATGGCGGTCCCCATGTCAACTTCGTTAATGCATGGAATGGGCTTGCCTTCGGAAATCACTTCGCCATTTTCGTCTTTTATAGGGAAGCGGGCGGTTGAGCCGATGGCACCTTCCGCAAAGTCCGAGGCAGCACAACTGTCTTTCAGGCCTTGTTGATACTGAACACCCACGCTTGTCAGGCCAAAGCGTTTGGTGGCGCGAGCCATGGCGATCATCATGGCGCACTGCTCTTTTACCTGCTCACGAGTCAGTTCTGTGGCTGCATCGGTACCAAATCTGAAGTCCATGCCGCGATCGATATACCACTGCAAACATTCTTCGCGCTGCTCTTCGGAAACAAGGTTCATGTCATGTAAAAGGGCGGACTGGGATAATGCCTCAATGGGCATACCAATCCTGACCAGGGATTCCTGAGGAAATATGCCGTTCATCATGCCCATGCAGAACATGTCGTATAGCCCCATAATCTCCTTGTTTTTGAGAATGAATTCCCCTACCCGCTGACCTATTTTACCTGCCTCTGTGTTAGTCATTGGGTGTTCTTTGGTGATTTCTTTCAAATAAGAGGTATCGTGTTCAATCTGTCCGCTTTCCAGCCACGATTGCAGGCTCATGTAGAAGAAATCATCGTCAAAGTTTTCGGACCAGAGGCGGCTGTAATCTCTACCCAGGCTGGTCAGGGTGCCAGCCATGCACAGAGCCCCCACCAGACCGGGCCATGTTCCATCGAAGTTAGCCAGCAGCAGGATGGGGCCTTCATGATGCACCAGAGATGGTGCCACATGGTGAGAATATTGCCATGCGGTCATCAGCATAATAATCGGAGCCTCAGGGTCAAGAGAGGCCAGTACATCAGAGCCTTCACGCTGGTTGCTGATAAAACCATGTCCCTGCGCGTCCTTTACGGGATGAGCACGTCGGACTCTGAAATCAAACTTCTCTTTTAAGACGGCTTCCAGTTTTTTCTCAAAAGATTGCTGAACTCCCCAGCATGTCCGGTTAGCAGTATCCCGCAAGTCGCCATTGGCAATAACGAAGACTTCTTTATTTTCCAGAGAACCAGGTTCTTTTTTCTCGGGCAGGGTCAGAGTTATAGCAGTCACAATATGCCTCCATCAGGCTATGAGTTCCAAAAGCTCAGGTTAATTTGTGTTCATCTGACTAAAATCCACACATCATGGCTTTGTACTTCATCTGGTCTTCGTGCATTTCGTGAAAGACCTTGTACTTGGCATCATGAAAAGCCCGGGTTGATGTTTGAGGTTTGATGACGTTGCCTGTGGATGACATAGCAGACATGGCGTCCTTTAACTCGTCATAATCACCACAGGCCGTTGCCGCCAGCATGGCAGAGCCAAGGACGACTGCTTCGTCCTCTTTACTGAGGACGATTTCACAACCTGTTGCATTAGCGTGTTCACGAAGCCACAGAGGATTTTTCGTACCTCCGCCGCACATATGAATGCGATTTATTTTATGACCAGCGAGGTTCATCGTTTCGATGATGTGACGTGTACCATAGGACACTGACTGAATAGCAGCCATATAAATTTTGGCCAGCTCGGTCAGGCTCTCATTCAGTGATAAGCCTGAAACCATGCCCTTTAAATAAGGGTTAGCCCGGGGTGAACGATTGCCATGATGATAGCCCAGCAAATGAAAGTGAGCAGTAAAATAGGGGTTTTCAGTCTCAAGCCGGGCAACCTCTTCATTCAGAATTTCATACTCACTGCGCTCCTGCCGTCCGGCCAGTTTCATGAGTTCCGGATAAAAAACATGGTCGCGAATAACGTGGTCGATCAGAGAGCCGACAGATGACTGTCCTCCTTCACTCAGCCACATGCCCGGAACCATAGCACCCCAGTATGGCCCCCAGACACCATCAACAAAAACCGGTGTTGTGCTGACGGCCATATGACAGGAAGAGGTTCCACCAATAATGGCGAGGGTTGATTCCGGCTGGTCGCCAATAATGCCAACGCCTCCTGCATGGGCATCGATCATGCCCACAGAAACAATAGTACTGGTGGTCAGCCCCAACGCTATTGCTGCGGCATCCGTCAACTGTCCGGCAGGCGTGCCCGGGTCAACGATGGCCTGACCGATTTTTTCACCAACAATCAGGTCTTCCAAATCCAGCTGCCGGAACAAAGAGGTATCCCAACGTTTGTCGTGGGCAAGATAAGTCCATTTGCAAACTTTGGTACAAGTGCTCCGAACATCCCTGCCAGTGGAGCGATAAACCAGATAATCCGACAGGTCGAAAAAACGCGCAGTGCGTTCATAGTGCTTTGGTAGGTGGCGTTTCAACCATTTCAGTTTAGGCAGTTCCATTTCAGGACTGACTTCACCACCCACAAACTTCAGGACCTCACTTCGTGTGGCATTCATTTCGGCAGTCTCTGCCAACGCCCGGTGATCCATCCACATGATGATATTCTGATCATCCAGTTCCGTCGGCGAGACGGTTACAGGGCAATCATCCGCGTCCACAGCAACCAGAGAGCAAGTTGCGTCAAATCCGATTCCCTTTACCTGCTCCGGCTTGATTGCTGAATCAGTCACTACATCTTTTACAACGTTACATACCTGCTTCCAGATATCAGACGACGATTGTTCAACAAAGTCCGTAGCAGGACGAAACTGCTTGATTGGGCTGGCAGCCAGGGCGATTTTCTCTCCCTTCGCGTTGAACAATCCCGCCCGCACACTGCCCGAACCCACATCCACACCAATGTACAAATGTTGCATAAATCGTCGTCAGGGTAC
>NZ_JAHHPR010000396.1:0-2597 GCF_024606255.1 Endozoicomonas sp. SESOKO3 | reverse complement strand
GTTGATACCAGGTTTTTGTCTGAATTTCGCTCCAAAAAGGACATCAGTTGTTCTTTATTCGGATTTGCGAACATGCTAAACAAGATGTGTTCACAGGTCTTTCCTGAAATCAAACTCATCTTTTCAACTTTGTGTTGTGATCAGAGGCCTCAATGTTTTTTAAAGCCATTCATAATGGATTAAGCAGGCAAGGTGAGAATAACCTTGCCTGTTGTTTTATTGGATGCCATTAAATCATACGCTTTCTGATATTGATCGATTGGGAGAACCGTATCTGTAATCGGTTTTAAGTGACCCGAGGCGAATAAAGGCCAAACCTTTTCCATTAGTTCGGTTAACAACCTTTCTTTTTCGGTAATGGGCAAAAAGCGCAGAGTGGATCCCATCACTTGAATCCGCTTCATCAGTAGTTGCCCCATATCCAATTGTGCTTGTCGTCCTGCCATTAAACCAATGGTGACAATTCTTCCGCCGATATTCATTAAAGACAGATATCTTTCCAGCCAGTCTCCGGCACAGCAATCCAGCACCATATCAAAAGGACCAAAAGCCTTTAACAGCTTCCAATCCTGCTGATGTCGGTTCAAGCCATTTTTCGCTCCCAACTCCTTGCAGAATTGCAACTTTTCATCACTGCCGACCACCACGGTTACGTCGATCCCAAAATAAGCACACAGCTGCAGAACTGCGGTACCCACACCGCTGGCGCCAGCCATTAACAGAACCTTGTCTCCGGCTTTGACTTTGCCACGATGAAACAGGTTGAGCCAGGCGGTTGCATAAACCTCAACAACGCCTCCGGTCTGCACGAGACTCAGTGATTCAGGAACTGGTAACAACAGCCGCTGATCACACACCGCGCTTGTCGCCAGACCTCCACCCGGCAACAACGCACAAACATGCTGGCCTGGCAGCCATTGGCTGACATTGGCTCCCACCGCCTCAATGATCCCGGAGCATTCGAGTCCCAAGACGGGTGTTACACCTTTTGGTGGATTGTAGGTTCCAGCCAACTGCGACAGGTCGGCACGGTTAAGGCCTGCGGCCACTACTCGAATTTTTACCTGATCTTTACCCAAAGGCTCACCGGGAAAGGTCCGCCATTGTAACGCCCTGTCAATAGCCACAAGTCCGTAAAAGTTTTTGCTCTCTTGCATCTTTACCCAAACCTTAATGATCAAGCCGATACAGGTATCAATGAAATACCTCGGTTATCGGGCTTCATTGAATAGGGGGTTATCAGCCTGACTGGAGTCCGGTAAAGTCCCCTGACTGGCTGCATTCAGTTATAGACTGTATTATGTCTCAGGGGATATTCACAATCACTGAACAAAACTGATTGAGAAAGCCCCCAAAGCACTGGTAACTTAAAAATAGAAGTCAACCAATGCTCTGGGACAGGCCTATGGACCGACTGTCTGGTAGCCAGCAGTGCCACATGCACCACAAGCAGCATCAGCTGGAAACAACGCCCTGACAGGCTTTGGATTATCTCCGGTGTGGAACAGGCTTAAACGCATGTTCCGGATATTTTTGGTACATGTGTTTCAGGCACAGAGGGGTGGAGTAGCCTATAGTCGATGAACGTCGTCTTAAACACTCCATAACAGGACTTATTCCTTCATGAGCCGAGGCGGCACACCCGATATCGAAAAACGACACGGAGCTTCACAATCCATGATACCGACCCTGCTAAACGCCAGGAAAATACCATCGGTTTTTTTTGCCCTGTTCACCGCGCTCTGTATAACCACCAGTTCGGTTTTTGCCGCTGATCAGAATCTTGACCGCCCCATTGACGAACTAAAACCCAGCCTGCAACAGGCCATTGCCAGTGTCAATGTGGTGCAACTGCTGTCACGCAACCATTATCGCAAAATTGACCTGAACAAAGAGAGTGGAGAAAAAGTATTTCAGCGCTATCTCGACCGTTTGGACCCCAACCGCAGCTTCTTCCTGCAAAGCGACATTGCCCAGTTTGCCCCTTATAAAGAAAAGCTCGACAGCTCTCTTAAAAGCGGCGACCTGAAACCAGCTTTTGAAATATTCAATCGATACACAGTCAGGGCAGAAGAACGTGCCCGCTACATGCTGGCTCTGGTCAAGCAGGGTGTTAACAAACTGGATCTGAAAAAGAACGAAGACCTGATTGTTGACCGCAAGGAACAGCCCTGGCTGGCCAATAAAAAGAACCAGCGAGACCTTTGGAGAAAACAGTTCAAAGACAGTGTACTGACCCTGAAGCTGAACAACAAAACTGATGAAGAAATTGCAGATCAGTTGACTCGACGCAACACCAACCTGTTGCGCCGATTGCATCAGAGTAAGAGCGAAGACGTTTTCCAGACTTACATTAATTCTTTTACCGGAATTTTTGATCCCCACACCCAGTACTTCTCGCCCCAGACTGCCGAGAACTTTGACATTAACATGAGTCTTTCTCTGGAAGGCATTGGTGCGGTTCTGTCCTCGGAGGATGAATACACCAAAGTGGTCAGCGTGCCTTTGAGGCCCTGGCCAACGCTGATGATTTTGTCGCCAGGATTCAGTTGGCCTGCTTTATCGGCAGGACCACCGGGGACCACGCTGACCACTTT
>NZ_JAHHPR010000395.1:0-3259 GCF_024606255.1 Endozoicomonas sp. SESOKO3 | reverse complement strand
CTCAATTTCTTGCAATCCTCGCTACGGACGCTTAAGTCCGACAGGCTGCTAGACCAGAATATCGGCGACTCACTGATTACCACTTATAGCCGAATGTCGCCAAATGAAAGTCAATGGATTCATTCATGCTGTGCAGACCGGCGTTAGAGTAATGAAACCAGCCATAGCTGAGTTCAAATTGCTGCTTGGAACCAAATTCAATACCTGCCATGACCCGGATCTCGAATTGCGAGTGACCGCCCATATTGATGGGTGATTTCTTCTCTTTCTCCAGGTCCTGTTCAGACAGGTAGGCAGCTCCCACCCCAAGATCTATAAACGGACGGACACTGGCCTTGGGCAGAAATGCCATTCTTAATACCGGTGAAAAACTGATAGCTGTGACTTTGTCTTTGCCATCAGGGCTAGGGTTGTCGCTGGCTGTGAGATTACTTTTCCATGAACTGGCAGCCAGTTCAAAATAGCTGCTGAGCACCATGTTATCAGACTGATAAAAGCCCTTCTTCCAGTCCCAGGTGATGCCCAGACGCAGATTGGTGAAATCTGCTGAACGACTCGAAACAAGATCAAGGTACTGGCCGTAGCTAACGTTGATACTATCTGGAACAAAATCTTCTGCGTGAGCACTCTGTGTCTGGATCAGCAGCGTAGCTGATAAGCAGAGGCTGGCAATAGCTCTCTTCATCATACTTCCCCCGAAAAATATCATCCTTGTGGTTTCCACGCATTAGCTATCGGCCGGCGAGATTGAAACTTTATGGAAAATTTTTGATGGCTTATTGCGGGGGGGCTGAGATGAGAGAGTAGGGCTAAAATCCTCTGCGCATTGGTTACGCAGACTTGTCTGTAGTAACTTGTTTGTTGTAAAGAGTAGCTCTTCCAAAACTGTTCTCAACTTGCTTGGCATTTCAAGTGACTAACAGGAACCTCCTACCGATATTAGGTAGAAGAGGACGTCAGGCAGAGGTGTATACAAACAGTAGGAGAGCCATTAAATTAACATGGCTGCACGGGTCGGGTGGGCAGTGCAGACCTATGCAGCGCCGCTGTATGAGGATCGCAGGGATTCGGCTTGTTCAGGAATCAGGCAGGGGTCTTGCTCTGATGGTCGAAATGTTGAAGTGGGTTTAAGACGTTTTTCGTAAAAGCTCAGACTGTTATTACAGGTGAGCGTTAAGTATTTGAAAAAGCTACCATTGATTTGGGTTTTCTGAAAAAGGCAGGAATGAAGTTGTTTGAATAGATGACGGTCAACAGGCTCGGGATTTTTCCAGAATGACTCCAGTGATCCCTGATGGGTAATACCCTCGATATCATATAAGGCTCGCCCCATGACCTTGGTAGGCAGATGATGCAGAAGGGCAGAGATTCCAACTGAACTGTTAACGGTCACTACGCCACAGGTATGTCGATATAAATCGGGTAATGGGATGTCGTGGCAGTAGAGCACTCTGTCCTGAATGCCCAGATTGGTTGCCAAGTCTTCAATAAACTGTCCATATTCTGTGTAGCCCCGATCCATTGGGTGGTGTTTAAAGCACAGGACCTTATTTGAATCTGCATGCTTCCAGAAAGAGACCATGACTTCCTGAATAAAAGCTTTGACCGACTCATAAGGTGAGTGGAAAATCATTTGGGAGTCGTCGTGGACTTGCAACGGGACCAGATAGAATCTCTGATCAAACTCATTGTCCAGACGAAATTGCATTTGCCTGTCGTAACTTTTAAAAAGCCACTTTCTGACAAAACCTCTCAACCAGTAAAAGCCTTCTTTGACCGGATGAGTCGCCCTGTGATGCCTGTACTGAGAAAATTCACCCTTTGAGAAAAAACTGGCCCAATAATAAAGAGCAGCGTAGCCAGTCCTTTGCCTCATGGTACCGCCGATTGTCTGGATGGATTTAGCAGAGCATAGCATTGCTTTTTCCAGGCTCTCATGGCTGAGATCCATCTGACTCAATGCGTTAACACCTCCCGACTCCAGTGTGATGGTATCAGGTCTTAGGTAACCTTCTTCGAAGACACAAAATTGGACCCCCAACGCATCACAGACGGGTTTTGCAGTTCTGTGATAATAACGGCAATCGCCAAGGAGAAAGACGGCTTCAATACGATGTTCAGTGAGGTACCGTTCAAGAAAATCAGCCCAATCAGCGGGCTTGCCATTGTAATGGGTCTGAACATTAGCCCATGAAAAAAGCCGGTCACCGCCATTAAAGTTGATTTTGTGGGTGGTGTAACCCGCTCTGGAAAAGGTACGTGCCAACCGCTTGAAAAACGGTCCAAGTGGGCCCTGAAGAAAAAGTACGGCAGATTCAGTCATATGCTAACCCCGGCCCTTTTGTATGACCCGAGTCGTTTATAAACGGTTGTGTATTGTGCAGATCCTAGCATAAGGCAGTCTAAAAATATAATACAATGTGATTAAATCGCTGTTGAAGCGAGCTGGCTTGGAGGTTTAATATGATTGCCTCAAACAATACTACGTTCTGATTTGGAAAGACTATACGTATAGGACGTTTTGGTGATTAAACTCACCTCAACCGTTGATCCTCAGATGGCTAAACAAGCTGAAGTTTATGCAGTCGTTCAACAAAAGAGCCTTTCCAGATGAGTAGAAAATTTTCTGAAATCACCGCCAACGTCGGAAGAGGGCGAAGAGGTGAAATTGCAAGCTGTAGTTGTCACTGAATATTCTTCATCGTTTCTTCAGCAAAGAGCTTGATCTCTTGCACATGCTTCACAATAACGGCTTTGAGAATATCAATATTTAGTTTCTGGTACTCATGAAAAGCAATATTCCTGAATCCGATCATCTTCATCATGCTATCTGCCAGTTTGACAGACACATAACCATGATCTGACAATAGGGAAAACGAGTCCCGACTTCCCTGAGGGATACCCAGCTGCTTCAAGCGAATTACCCGGTTTGCCAGGTCTGTTGCGGCCTGTGATGCCCGCTGGATATTTAAAATAATGGAGTCCTGACGGGTGAAATTCGTCGTCAGTTCATCTTCGTGTCCGACGTACTCTTCTTCGATACGGCCGAGGCAGCGCTGAATAATGCTGTATTTATTCAGAATCACATCATCCATTTTTAAGCCTGCTCAATAAATCATTAATAATCTCGCGGCGTTCTTCCTGAAGCTGCTGATATTTAGAAACAACATGGGTTTCGAACAGGTCATGCCATTTCATCTATCCTGACTAGCAGCCTGTCGGACTTAAGCGTCCGTAGCGAGGATTGCAAGAAATTGAG
>NZ_JAHHPR010000394.1:0-2984 GCF_024606255.1 Endozoicomonas sp. SESOKO3 | reverse complement strand
AGCCACAATATTGCTTAATGAAAGCGCAGATTGGCTGGCTCGCAGAGGTTCCAGATTCTGGCTGGTCAAACCCAAACTTGGCCTGACTAACACGGCTCATCTGGAAACACTGCTGACGGGTCTTTATATCAGCGTGTCGCCGGCACGCTCTCAAGCTGCTGCCAAGCGTGATGTTTTTGTTGCAGACCCACGAGCGCCTGACGACCAGCCTCGCTCTGGTGGTCTGCGTATTCAGTTGGTCAGCACTCAACTGGGCTCCATTAAACCGGGCAATCCCGTTTATTACCGGGAAATTCCGGTAGGTGTGGTCACCGGATTCAAGCTAGGTAACCCGGCCAACAAAGTCATTATTTTTCTCAACATCGAGGATCGCTACGCTCCGCTGGTCACCAAAAAAAGCCAATTCTGGAATGCCAGTGGCGTGGATTTCCACTTTGGTTTGTTCAGTGGTGCCAGCATTCGAACAGAGTCTCTCGAAGCGGTTCTGGCAGGTGGCATCGCCTTTGCGACACCAGAGCAGGGAGTTCGGGTTGCTCCGGAAACGTCGTTCGAGTTGGCTGACGAACCGAAGCCTGAATGGCTGAAATGGACTCCTGCCATTGTGTATCCTGAATAGCTTCAGACATGCTAAACGACTATTTGCATCTTTTTCTCATGCAGGCATCATAGGAAACTGATTAAACAATAATACTGACAGCAGGAAGCCATTGCAGTCTATTCAAAGCAGGTTTCCAATTATAAAGAAGAATACTGATGTACCTGCATACCCTCTCTCCCCGCTTTTCTGAGACAGATGCCCTGGGGCACATAAATAACACGGTTCTGCCCGTATGGTTTGAACAGGCCAGAGAGCCGATCTTTCGTCTGTTTTCTCCGGGTCTGGATACCGAAACCTGGCGACTGATCATTGCCAGAATTGAAGTGGAATATACAGCACAGCTAAAGTACGGGGCTGATGTTGAAATCAGAACCTGCCTTGAGAAGGTGGGTAATTCATCCATGTGTATCTATCATGAAGCTTGGCAGAAAGACGTTCTGGCGGCACGAGGCAAGGCAGTGTTGATTCACTATGATTATCAGGCCGGGAAAGCTTCTCCCATCCCTGAAGATATCCGACAAGCGTTGTCAGAGCAGTCCGGTAATGGCTGATGTCCTTGAAATCAGGGCCGGTTCCGGGGCTCTGGCAAAAATACGAGATGAAGGTCTTCCTCAGTCCGGTATTGATGTCATGCTGGGAGCTTCGGGCGGTCCTAAATGGTTCGTGCTAACAGGTCTGGACAAGTGTCTGATAGGAGAATACTTCAAAGACAGGCAGCAACCCCTGAACCTTCTGGGTACCTCAGCGGGAGCCTGGCGTCTCAGTTGTTATGCTCAGGCAAATGCCCGGGAGGCCCATCACCGACTTGAGCAGGGTTATTTGCTGACGGAGTATTCAAGCAGGCCTGATGCCAGGGAGGTCAGTCGAAAGTGCCGGGTTCTGTCTCGGGACATGCTTGGGGAAAATGGAGCAAACGAGATTGTTGCCAACGAAATCATGCAGTTTAACCTGATCGCCGTTAAGAGTCGGGGGCCTATCAAAAGCGATGTGAACTGGAAACAGCTCTCGGGACTCAGCCTTGCAGCTATCAGCAATGCCATCAGCCGCAAAACACTGGGGGCTTTTTTTACCATTCAATGGAGTCAGCACAACAAACGTCTACTGACTCCTGAACTTGTGATGATTGCACTTATTGACTTATTCCACCATCAGTGGCGATTACGCTGACGGGAAGGCCAGGATTAATCCGATCTCTGAGATTGAGTCTACACAATGGGTGATATTCGTCATCCTGAATAACATAGGTTCGAGGGGTTGTAAAAAGGTGTAAAGATAAATCTGCATTGTGCTCGTTTTCACTGACTACATTCATAACGGCTGTGAGTACATTCATTAAGTTATGTTGTTTAAAACGCACTGGCAGGGGCAGGTTTTGTTCATTGATATCCATTGTCGGGGTTCCCCATACCAGATGAATATACGTAGAATCTGTTTGACCGTCACCGCTGCAAAGGCTGCACCCAGTGAAGGCATCCGGAATAATAGCTGCAAGCATCACCGGCGTGACTGTGCTCGCGGCAGCCTGATTACCCCCATCGGCCACTGCCATTCGGGTAATGATCAGCTGTATCAAATTTCCTTCCTGAATAGCTTGAAAAACAGAAGTGAGATCGATCATCAGTGAGGCGTTCTGAAACTCAGCAGTGAGCAGGTGAAACATTCCCATATCTGACAGATCCGGCCATTGGGATGAGTCTATTTTCGCGGCTCTTTCTTGAGTCAGAGTTTCTACCCTTTCATGGATTGGGGACTTCATTACATGGATTGGGTGATTTATTACTATTGGCCATTCGGCTCCGGCTCCTGCTCTGCGCGCTGCCAGAAACATTTTTTTCAAGAACTCCATCTGCTTTTGCTTTTGCTCCACCATCTCAAATAGCTTTGGCAGACGCTCCCTATCCCCCTCGTCCAACTTAAAATTTACATGATCTAACCCCCTGAGATTGGCCACATCTACCAGATTAGAAGCAATCTGCTCAGCCAATACCCTGACACATTTATCGGCATCTGCTTCCCGCTCGATGGCATCAATAATCCTGCGTACGACTTTAACATGAACAATTAACGCATCATTATTTTCATCCTTCTCTACCGTCAAGAACCTATAGGGTAAGGGATAACCCTCATCGGGATCAGGTGTCTCAGAGCTCGTTGCTCCGGTGGTGTTTTTTGCTGCAGAGCTTTCCAAATCTTCATCAGCGCAGGATGACGAACCAGGTGGTGGAGAAGTAGAATTCCCGGAATCACAGGTTCGGCAGAACAGCTCTTTGCCGCAACGCTGACAGGTACAGGGGGCAGCCAGCACTTTCACACTAAGCAACAAAATAAATAAAGAAAGCCATCTCGATGGATGAATAACATAACCATGCATATCTCAATCCGTCCT
>NZ_JAHHPR010000393.1:0-1776 GCF_024606255.1 Endozoicomonas sp. SESOKO3 | reverse complement strand
AAGAAAGCCATCTCGATGGATGAATAACATAACCATGCATATCTCAATCCGTCCTCAAATCAGCGCTTCAGGTTGAAAAGTTTTAAACGGCCAGACTGCTGGTTCTGATGTTGCGATTGAACCGCATCATGGAATGAACCCTGATCCTTCATGGCCCCGACATATCATCGGGCCGGGCGGGTCTTGCCTTTCGTTGAGACATATTCTGGCTGGCAGGGAAAGATTTTAGTCTATGCTCATATTCGCTTTTGATTAAGGGCGGATTGAGATATGCGGCATTATTTTATTCATCTGGCGAGATGGTTTTTCTTATTTATTTTGTTGTTTAGCCTAAAAGTGTCAGCTAGCCCCTGTAAGAATTGCGGTAAAGAGAATGAGCCCGGTAAGGATCCGCAAATGTTGTGCCAAGCCTGTGATTGCGAGAAGCTTACTTCTCTGGCTTCCAGTCCGTCATCCCCCGCTAATGAAGGTTTGAAAAACTCTGCAGCCGAAAAGGACGCCACCGGAGCAACGAACGATGAGATACCTGTTCCCCCCAAGTTAGATCCGTCACCCTATGGGATCTGGTTAACGAAGGATGAAAATGAAGGTTCGTTGAAGGCTCGAATTCAAGTTAGTGACGAGACTTTGGATGCTTTTGAGCGGGAAGACGGCAATGCATATGCAAGGGCAGTTGCCAAGATACTTGCTCTGAATATGACCGAGATTGCTGAAGACATGGATGTGAATGAATTGGATGTTAGTTTGGACGGGGAGCATCACTGTCAAAAGAAAATGGAGAGGCGGGATCCTCAAAACCTGCATAAGTCCCTGAAATTTTTTATGCGTCGCTTTCAAAAACAGATGAAGAAGGGGGCTCACAGTCAGTTGGAGAGGTTGCAAGAACTGCATCAGGCACAGCTTAATGCAGGAGCCCTGCAGATAAAAAAGATGCCAATCCACAAAAAGGCAACAGCCCTTACTCATAAGAGAACTGCGAGAATAGACCCCTCTCAATGGCCGAACCTGTCAGATATGGGAATGACTCTCCTGCTCAGTGCTGAGTTTCAGAATTCCCAACTGATGATGGATCTTACTTCAGTTTTTCAGGCTATTCAGGAAGGAAATATGATACAGCTGATCATTACTCGAATGGTAGTGGCCGATGAGGGCAACAAGGCTGCCGCCGCCACAGTTAAGCCGATATTGCTTGGAGCTATTATTCCGGACCCTGCTATGAACGGTCATACAGAGTCTACGGATATGCACCTGCTAATTGGGCGGCTGCCAGTGCATGTTAATCAGGATAATTTAATGAACGTACTTACAGCCATTATGCAGGCGCTCGGTAAAAGACGGCGCAATGCTCATTTATCTTTACACTTTTTTCTGAGCCCTCAAATGTCTATTCAGGACATCGAAGATCCTCTACCATCAACGATCAATATCGAACATTCGATTAATCCTGATCCTTTTCTTGGCGGCTTTGCCACTGATAAGTCCTTTTGACTGCGCACAGTATTGTCGAATTAATACATTCAGTGCAATCATCACTGACTTAGAAGTCAGAAGACGTTTACTCTGCTGATTCTGACGATGCGATTTGAACGCATCATGAACTGACCTCTGATCCCGGACGAGCTCGTCATATGATCGAGTAGTATGGGACTTGCCTCTCTCTATGAATTCTGTTGGCGGGCAGTGCAAAATTTTAGTCTATGCTCATATTCGTTTTTTTATTAAGGACGGATTGAGATATGCATGGTTATGTTATTCATCCATCGAGATGGCTTTCTT
>NZ_JAHHPR010000392.1:0-1283 GCF_024606255.1 Endozoicomonas sp. SESOKO3 | reverse complement strand
ACTACGATGTCAGCCTCAGTTACAACATCATTCAGAGTCACCAGATCAATATCTTTGATGATGAATGGTTTCAACATAGATTCATGCTATTTGAAGCTTTCACATTACCTTCACTGATGAATCAGTCAAATCAAAATTTCATTTGGTGTATCTTCATTGGTAGCAACATGCCATTACACCAAAAAGACAAATTAAAGAGCTTAACAAGCAGTTTTAAAAACATTCGATTAATTCCAACAAACACTAGTTGGTCATCGGAAAAAATTGAAGAAATTTTTCGAAGTGAGTATCCTGAGAAAAAGTTCATCATTACTAGCAGGATTGATGATGATGACCTTTGGAAACATAACTATATTGAAAGTGTCCAGAGTGAGATCTTATCAAAGAAAGACAACAAATTACTACTGACACACCCACTCGGTTATGAATATGTCATCGATGAAGTGTTTTCTGACAATCGCTATTATGAGAAACAGCTAACTAAATATCCAATTAGCTGCCTTGGTACATCTGTAAATGTACTTTCCACTATTGATAACTTAACAACATGTTTAGATGCCAGTCACAGTCAAATAAAAAGTTTTGCTGAAGAAAACAACATTAACTACATCGAAATCACGCCTGAAGTACCTATGTGGATATACATAAGGCATAAACAAGCTGACAGTTCTATAAAAAAATCCAAAGACTTCGATTTAATTGATGATAAGGTTATAAAGGAAGGTTTTGGTATAAATTGGTTATTACTTGAAGCCTACCTTAAAGAAGTTAAAAAATTCAAAAACGCAAAAAAAAGAATAATGAATGATAACTTGAAAGGTGTCAATACAAATACTGCTGACTCAAAAAGTAGTGCTCTTATTCAAGAGTGCAACATAACACTTTTAGGTCGCAATATTCTAGATTTTTCCAAAATATGGGAAGCACACTCTGGTAGCATAAAGCTTGATCAGGCAACTTGTCACGATGCCAAATTAATTATAAACTCAAAAGAAAAAAAGGCATATTTGATTTCATCAGATAAAGTCGGTAAAGCAATACCAAAAAACCTCGAAAAATATCTTACAAAAGATTTCCCTAGAAAAATAAGACTTAAATTCAAGTGCAAGCAAACAAAGACTGCATCATCTTTACACCTAAATCAATTTAACAACATTTCACTCATAGATTCCAAATCATTACAAATCAGAAATGGTATTAACTTTATCGACATTGACTTAAATGAAGAAGCTATATCGTACAAGTGGGTGTTAAGCTCAATTGGCGAAGGATCTATTGAGTTA
>NZ_JAHHPR010000391.1:0-2013 GCF_024606255.1 Endozoicomonas sp. SESOKO3 | reverse complement strand
ATATCGTACTATGTTTTCACGGAAGATGAATTCATTTTTTATGTCAGTAAAAAACAAGCAACTTCGGGCTACCCTGCCCACCCTTTATTTATAGGTGTGGTAAATTATCAAACTAACCGTTGGATTGTCGCCAGCAAACTGATCGGTAATACAGAAGAACCACATTTCGTTAAGCTGTCTGAAGTAGAATACTGGTGGAGTGGCATTAAGGCAGTGAAGGAGCAGAGACTGAAGAGCCTGTTCAGTCATCTCAGAAAAGATTACCAGAGATGGAAGAGTCTCACTCAAGCCAAACCAGGAGGTTTGCCTTTTGGTTTTCTGCACTACTCTTCCCTGATCGCCAGCAACTGTGAAGCCATTAATACTGGTAGCAGAACCCTCAAGGCATTCCATAAATCTGCAGACGATTATCTTGATAGCCGCGCAGTCTGTCAGAACTGGCTGGATCGCTTTATTAACTGGCATTCCTATTTTGCCAGTTACTACAATAATTCAATACCAGTGGTTCTGGTGCCTGACTGGCAAGAAAGAAAGGGTATCAAGGATGAATCGACGCCGAGTACAGTGATCGGTGGTCATCTACACAGCAGTGTCGCTTATCTATTTAATGCCAATTATGACTTTCGCAGGTTGAGTTCACTTTATGGCGGCTCCGATCAGGAGTTAGTTGTGATAACGGATCGACCCGGTTATCAACTGAAGAGGATCATTTGGAGGCCGCCGCGAGCGTACGACCTCTTTATACCAGACCATCAGAAGCTTATCTGGTCAGAACATGCACCTTGCGACTCAGTGAAAGGCGGTTGTCGCTTCAAAAATTTTTCCTGGAGTGCGGGGCAGGTGACTCCTTACCTGCTGAGTCACTCTGGCACAGGAAGGCAGATTCTTATATTTCATCATGGGGAGACCCTTTTAGCCTGGTGTCTGGGCAAGTCCTGGTTTGCCGAAAATAAGGTGGTTATGAAGGAAGCAAAAAACAATCGATTTGAGCTGAACCTCCTCGAAGCTTTTGGCCTGGACTCGGGCTTGGCAACGCACTGAACGAGCTGTTCTGGTCAGGGGAGTCGTCTATAGCAGCTCCCAGAAAGCCTGAATTAATGGGCTTTTGAGTTTTTTGTCCAGTACACATAATCCCACATCATAAGCTGCCAGCCAGGGAGTGATGTTCAGAATGTTAACCTTGTCGGACAGTGGGCTGTTATCCAGAACAATCTGGGGTACTACGCCGACTCCAAACCCCAAACTGACCATACTGACAATGGCTTCATTGCCAGCTACCTGAGCGTATATTTTTGGCTTGATGCCCTTGGTTGAAAACCAGTGATCCACCCGCTGTCGTCCAATACCTTTTTCTGACAGGATCATGGGCGTTCTACTCCACTCTTCAACCGACTCAGGGGTAGAAATTTCTCCTGAAGCAGGGCCTATGAAGACCAGTGGCGAGAGTCCGATACTATGAAACTGAATCTCTGAGGATAAATTATCCGGGCGGGCAGAAATGGCTATATCCTCTTTACCAGAGGTGATCAGCTCAATGGCTGAGTCAGGATCGCCAGTATGAAGTTTGATTTCAATGCTCGGATAGCGTTGGCGAAAGCGCTTGAGAATATCATAAAGAAAACTGTAGCTGGCGGTCACGGAGCAATAAACACTGATCTCACCTTTGAGCTCTTTGGATTCGGCAATCAACTCGTTACGAATCGCTGACCACTGAATCAGGGTTTCCCGGGCATATTTCTCAAATTTAATGCCTTCTGCAGTCAGGCTGACACTGCGGTTGTCCCGTTCAAACAGGTATACCCCCAACTTATTTTCCAGATGCTGTATGCTGCGGCTCAGGGTCGATGGGCTGATATGACAAGCTGCGCTGGCACGGCCGCAATGAAGTGTTTCAGCCAGACTCAGGAAATGCTTCAGTGGTTTCAAATCCATAATGACTGTTTCTCATCTTCGCTCAGGGCTGTTTCTTATTATGAAATATTATATTGCAAATATATCATTTTACGAAATTAC
>NZ_JAHHPR010000390.1:0-1871 GCF_024606255.1 Endozoicomonas sp. SESOKO3 | reverse complement strand
GGCCTGACCGTCTTGTGCCGATCAGGCTGGTTGTTCAAATGGATGACTATCGCAGGATGCAACGTGAGGGCACCATTGGCGAACAGCCGTTACAAAAAGACATTCAACGCATTGCCCGGGGAATGAGAGCGCCACGTTTAGCAAACCTGCTACAAGGGCTTGTGAGCCCGATCAAAGCGTCGGGCATTCCCGATGGCAGCTCCTTTAGGGTGAAAGTCAGCCTCAGGCCTCACTGGCCTTTGGTAGACAGCCGTGTCGAAATCAGCGCGGAAGACAACAGTCATGCCCGGTTACTGCTGGGCACGCGGGACGGGGAGAGTATCAAGCCGTTCATTTTCCGGGAAACCCTGACAAGCCTGTTCGGTGCCAGTCTGTTGAAGGCTCTTGAGGGCGGCGGCGCATCGCTGTCAGCATTGCGCCAGCAGGTGCGGCAGCGCTTTGGGATAAACACCGGGACAGTGCCCGACAGTGAGCAGCGCCCTGTTGGGCTGACCCGTCAGTACGAACTGACTCTGGCGGCTGCTCATCCTTCAAAAACAAGCCTCTATCAGCGGCTGGTCAAAGGCCATCATAACCTGGAGCTGGCTGAGGGGACTGAAGCGGATTACCGCCGGGCGCTGCAATATTTAAGACGCCATGACAGCGATAAAGTGAAGGCAACATCGGAACTGCTTTCTAAAGGAGAGGTGGCGATCAGTAACAGTGACCGCACTCTTTTTAACAAGGTTCTCAGTGAGAAAAATCCGGTACCCGCCGTTCCCTCGGGTCGCCAATTTGATAATACCGTCGCCACCTATAGCCCTCTGCCTCCTGCCTCTGTCATGGTCGATGTTGATTACCGGGCATGGTCGAGAGTCGGTTCCGGCCTGGAATCCCTGCTCGACTCCACCCTGCTTGGGTTAAGCCGGGCAGCAGCTGAAAACTTGCTGTCACAACAAAAAGAGAACCTTGCCAAATCTCACCAACTAAGGCTCGTTGCCAGCGATTACCTGAAGTCCCTGCTGGTTCATTTTATCTACTGGAAGATGGACCAGGTTCTGGGGAGCAACGGCCAGCCAACCAGCCAGATACACGCGGGATTGGCCGATGCAGTAGCGTCCATACTGCCTTACAGCGACATTGATGCCATCAAAATTCTGAATCTTCTTCCACGCGGGATTTTGGCAACGGAAAAAAACCTGGCCGCCGCCTTGGAGGGGGCCTGTGCCGAAGTTGCCCGGGGGCTGGGTTGGAAGCATTTTAACACTGGCCAGCTGGCCAATATGAAACAAGATGTGCACACCGTATTCAATGAGGCAGTAAAACTGCGAGAGCAAGTCGGGAAGCCGTTCCAGTTGCCTGTGCAGTGGGTTTACCGCCGGGACAATGACGGCCAATCGTCTGTTCAAGCTTTACCGGGGCAGGATAAGACCATTAAAACCCTCGCCAGCAGTCCTCGTCATGTCGTCATGTCGGACGGTGACAGTCGTTATATAAAAATCACCCCAGCGGGTCCCGGCAATCCTTTCCCGGTCATGTCATCCCAGTCACAGGATGGCCTGAAGAAGCTGTTACGGCAACCCCTTAACCCCGGTGAAAACGCTTCGGGCACACGGGCTTACCTGTCACAGCTGTCGCGCTTTTATGATGCTACTGAATTTAAGGACATTGACGCTACCGGTCAGATTAATGCCGTCATTGACAAGATGGACAACGCCACCCGGCAGCGGTTTGCAGGGAATTTCCTGCAATATGCCCGGCAGTCCGCCATCCCGGGAGATCTGGCCGAGGCCATGGCCGGGAAATTGCTTATGGCAGAGGTCAGTGCGCTGAGTTCCCTGCCTGACAGGATCTCCCCCGAGCTTTATCAGCGGCTCAACGGGTTATTGAAC
>NZ_JAHHPR010000389.1:0-1372 GCF_024606255.1 Endozoicomonas sp. SESOKO3 | reverse complement strand
GCGCCCGGAAAAAATAACATCCATAACATGTCGATTAAAATACTCTCTCATATTATTTCTGTTCTCGCGCAGACCAATGATTAACTTGTTGGTTCTACAAGGTTCACGAGCACTATCAACCAGTTCCTGCCTGAATTTTACGAAAAAATTAAAGACAATACCGAACTCAGAAAAAAAGCCTCTTCCATCAAGAAGGGTTCGAAAAAATGGATATATCTCCTTCAACAATTTCTCGAACCTGATTTTATGCCAAAAGTTACCAAAAGGAACAATCTTTGGGGTAACATCATCCGGTACGTTTTCCTTTTTTTTAAGATAATCAACCAGCATATCCTCCCAACTGTAATGTATTCCAGGCCAACAAGCTTTCGCTTCCTCTGCTGCCCATTCGGAAAAAATAGCATTTAGAAAAGACTGTATCTCTTCAACCCGCTCGTGGCTCATGGTTTTAGCCGCCACGTATTTCTCGGGGCTCCTTTCAATAGTAAAACACCGATCATGAACCAGACCTTCCTGGCATAAAATAAAATCGATAAAAATCTCTGTTAATTCATCTCTTTGAACATCTTCATAACGTTCCCTTGCGATTTCTTTGTATATCAGTGAATGCGTGAGGTTTTCAATGGTCCTTCGGAAACGCTCAGCCACCTCCTCAGCGGTAAACGTCTCGCTGAGTCCGGCTAAATTTATAACCTCACAATCATGAGAATTAACCCAGTGGGAAACTTTTCGCTCGGGAATCGTCTGATTGGCAATCTGATGACCGCAACCCGGTACAATAGAGCCGAGCCCTCTTAGGTTCTCTGCCGGTGCAAAGGATGTATCCTCAACCCGTAGCTTTCTTGAGAAACTTTTGAATACTTTTTGTTCTGAGTCAAAGCTTTCATCATTCTTTTCAGCAAGGTGGCTTTGATGAAATCCGTAACTATCTGTTTTGCTTTTGTTTATATTCATAAATCCCTCTATTGAACACATTTGATTTTTTTAAGCTATGTGTGCTTTAGACTGTTAATTTCTAAAAAAATTCCAGAACAATCGTTCATCTTTCCCAGCGCTGACCTGCTGCATGAGTCTGTTGATCCAGATGGAATGTGTTTTAGCAGAGGCGGAATGCCTGAAGGGAGAGTGGGGCAATCACCTCCACGCCAGCATCAAATCTGACTTAAAAGTCCATAACCTAAGGTCTGCATCCAGGCAGCCGCTGACGAAATATCCCTTACTTCGCCCCAAAAACAGCGATAATCCTCCGGATTCAGCCCTAATGTCCTGAGGTATTCCATGGTTTTGGCTTGAACTTCCTCTGCCGTATAATCTTTACAGGATTGGATATTTTCAGGGACAGGCTGCAAAGGGATTTTATCCTTTCTGCACT
>NZ_JAHHPR010000388.1:0-1031 GCF_024606255.1 Endozoicomonas sp. SESOKO3 | reverse complement strand
TTCCTTTTTTTGGCCGGAGCCCCTGCCACAACTGTTTTTGAATGATTTCTCTTTCTGCCCGAGCCCTTCTTTTTTTTCTGATCAGGTTCTGATGCATCCGGCTCTGTTTCTTTCTGGGGTTGTCTTGCTCTTTTTTGACCGTGAGTACCCGCCAGGCAGTTGTTGCATAAAAACGCTGAAACGGCTGCTTCATTGGCTATCCGACTTAATTCCTGTTGATTCAGTGGCTTGTGACACTTCGAACAAGTGACAACCGAACCTCTGGTATCCTGCTCTGCTGAAGGTTTCAGTGACTCATCGTCTCCATCACCACTGTCGCCCGCCGAACCGGTTGTCTGTTTACGGGCAGCGGCTCCGCTCATCTGGCCTGTTGTCGAGGTGGTTGATGCTTTGATTATTCTGGAGGGTTGATTCTTTTTCCTGGTGCCCGCCTGTCGGCCAGAATATTTGCCAGAAATGATCTCACGGTAAACACAGAGTTCCTGATCATGCCCTGCCAACCATCTCCCAATCAGCCCCGGATGCATCGTGTCGGGATCTGATCTTTCCAGATCCAGAAGATCCGCTTCAGTCACCATGATCCGGTCTGACAAAATCCGGGCCAGCGTGGTTTGGCCTGTCATAGTTGCCCATAGACGTTTAATGCGTAACATTCGAAGGAGTTGTCTTTTATGTTGCAGGCATTTTTTAACAGGGCTGAGAGCAAGGGGAACGTCAGGCTGGGGCTCCGGGTGAGAATCCCAGTGGTTTCCGTCAGGTGGCTTATCGCCATCATCTCCCCCGGCAGCCCCCGTGGCTATCAGCATATTGGAAGTGTTCTCCGGAACTTCAGGGGACATAGCCAACAGGTTAATGTGGCGGGTTGGCTTCATTGACCAAAAGGGCAGGGGCAACAACTCATTCCCACCGCTGGGATCCGCAGGGCCTGAAAGCATGGGAACCAGCGTTTTGTGACACCCGCGAAGAGGCTTGGGCGGAAAGAGAAATCATTCAAAAACAGTTGTGGCAGGGGCTCCGGCCAAAAAAAGGAA
>NZ_JAHHPR010000037.1:0-6393 GCF_024606255.1 Endozoicomonas sp. SESOKO3 | reverse complement strand
AGGTCGTCTCTGGCAACACAATTTTCAGGCACCGGATACATTAAGCTCATTTCATAATGCTGAAGATGAAAGACAGTGGGTACCAACGCCCTTTTTTGGATTTCAGGGTCTTCCCGGCACGATGGGAGAGTGGAGTGGCCAGGATTACCCAAACATAGCACCCGCCCCGGTGGGGATGAGAGACTGGGCTGACGTTCGCTCATTTGCTGAACAAACCTCCTCCAGTTTTGGTATGAGAGAATTCTATTTTACAACCGATAGTGAAAGAAAGGGCGAATTGCGGATTACTGAGCTAGGGAAAGCCTTTTACGGGCTGGTAATTAACTGGCTGAAGGTTCGCCATGACACCGACCATCTGGATTACAAAAACACACTGCAGATGCAGCAGTTGCAGGAAGAGCTGGCGACGATTGCCGCTGATCTGTTTGGTAGTGCCTATAAAATGAAGACGCAGGCCATGAAAGCAAAGATAGGTCAGGAATTCCCGGCAGAGTCGCTGAGCCGGGCTGCACTTGAGTGTGGTTACTGGTGTGACCCGAAATTCCGCTACGTACAGGATATCAAATCAGGCCGTTTTCCTGACGAGGTTTATCCGGATCATCCAAATCAAAGCTTTGACCCTGACTATTTGAACCCGGATACAGACAACCTTACCGATCGGGGATTGCAGCGTTCATCCAGAGCCAGAGGACCCAATTTGGGTATTGACGGCGGGACACTGCCACTGACTCATCTGGACAGTCTGTTCTGGTTCGCCATAAACACAGGGTGGCAGCTGCACGAGCCAACCCGTATTTATCCTGATAATACAGACGCAGATCAATACACCAACGCTCTGAGCCCTATGGCTGCTGACGTGTAGCCGAAACAACAATCTCACGCACACAGACATTTTGAGGCTGGTTGTAAACAAAGTTCACACAGCTGGCGATGTCTTCTGGATGAATAACCCCCCCCATGCTGTCTTTCCAGCTTTCATAACCTTCCTTGATATCACCGGATGTCGTGTGACTCAGCAGCTCAGTTTCTACTGCACCGGGAGCAACGGTAATCACTCTGACATTGTCGTCCGCAACTTCTTCACGCAGTGTTTCAGACAAGCCATGAACTGCAAATTTGGTGCCGCAGTAGGCCATATGATTAGGAAAGCCTTTGATACCAGCAATGGAGCTCAGGTTAATAATGGTACCGCCCTTGCGCTTTTTCATTTTGCCAATAACCGCACCAATACCATTTAGTACACCATTGACGTTCACACTGATCATTCTATCCCACTCGACCGGGTCTTGTTCATCAGCATTACCCAGCAGCATCAAACCCGCATTGTTGACCAAACATTCAGTCTCACCGTAAACCGATTCTGCTTCATCCACTGCCGCATAAAAAGCTTCGCGATCAGTCACATCGACTTTTCTGCAGAGGGTATTGGGCAGTTCCAGGGCTTCCAGCTTTTCAATTCTTCTTGCCAGCAGTAACAGTGCATGACCCTGGGCGCTGAATTGACGGGCGATGGCTTCACCAATTCCGGAACTGGCACCGGTAATCACAACCAATGGTTTTGTCATGAGAGATTCCTGTAGGCTTTGCAACTCGTGAGTATTCATCCGCCAGAACTTAAATCACATTCAGCATAAGTCCGAAGCCGATGAGAATTCCGTGATACTCTACCTTCAGCCCTCCCCTTGCAGAAATACCTTTTGGTTTGAACATTCATCAGTCTTTATTATCTAGAGGACTGATCAGCTACCTGATAGCGACCATAGATAGCCGCCACCATAGATAGCCGTCATAGCAGTCGAACACAGCAACCGCTTCGTCATCAACAATGAACACAGAAGCTGGCCAACCTGAACAGGTTCATGCAAAATGTTCAAAACAGCCATGAGCCGAAATACTCCAGAAGGAACGCTGAGTGCTATGCTGCATGACGCCACAGCACTCCTGCAAAGAGAACCTCAGTGAACGACAGCAATCAACCCATCCTTTACTCTTTTCGTCGATGCCCTTACGCCATGCGTGCCAGACTGGCACTGACTTACTCAGGCATCGCTCTTGAGCACAGAGAGATATTGCTGAGAAACAAACCTCAGGCGATGCTCAGTGTCTCACCTAAAGGCACTGCCCTGCAACAGACATCATGGCCTCAGACGTAGCCGATCATCGAGATCGACAGGTGGGTATACGAGTCCGCATCTATACTGATATCTCATTTATTTCTGAGGCTGAGAGAATGCAAGAGGATATAGTACTCGTTGATCTTCAGACGAATAAAAACAGTCATTTTGAGGTTTTAAATGATAAAAATATTTTCAGCCATTTTAAAACTGCAAGCAGAACAAGAAAACTGAATATTGTCTCCAAACATTTAAAATTATCCAGGCATATTTCCTTTATTTTTTCTCTATCCTTCTTTCAGATATTAAGTTTTAATCTTTATGCTGAAGTGTTCTACACCTGTTCTACACCAAAAAGTTTTATGTGAGATCAGAATCGGATAATAGAAGTTATGTGGTAGTTCATGAATACAGACATTTTTTTAGCTTTCCAGCATGGAGTTTTTACTCTGTTGATGATTCGTTTAACGACGAGTGTTTTGTATCTCAACTAAAAAATGCCACTGAATTCGATGACTTAAGTTCTTTCAGGGTTGAATTTCTGAATGGCACTAGCGAAGACTTTCCAATGGTCATGGCACATATGCAACCCCTGTTTAGAGAGTTTCAATTCCTGGCAAAGACTACTGCATTATTTTTGTGCCTTATCTACCACCATACAAATGCTTACAGGTTTTAGATTAAGCCCGAACAAAGAAACAAAAAAATAAAAAAACGGGCTGTCAAGCCCGTTTTTTTATTTTGTCGTCAACAGCAGCTGAGCTATCTTTCAGCTACTCATAGTTCATCTTTGTCCTCAGATTTGTCCTCAGATTTGTCCTCAGATTTGTCCTCAGAAGAACTATCCGCCCGGGAAGCTATTGACTGAATGGCATCACTGACTTCCTGATGTTTTTCCTCTAACTCTTCTGTGTTGGCCTCAGTATTGTCTTCAAGCCAGGAAATTGACTCTTGAATGGTATTATCAAGAAGACTCTTGTCTTCGGCAGAGAGTTTATTGACCCAGCCGTCACTGTCATCCTTTAATTGAGAGCGGTGCGAATAAACAAGAGATTCCAACTTGTTACGGGCCTCGACCTTTTTTTGTGCCCGCTGATCCTGCTCCGAGAATTTTTCGGCATCCTGAATCATTTTTTCAATGTCCTCTTCGCTCAGCCGGCCAGTATCTTTATTAATAACGATATTGTTACTGCCACTCGATTTTTCCTGAGCTTTCACGGTCAATATGCTGTTCTCGTCTACAGAGAAAGTCACGTCTATCTGAGGAACACCTCTGGGAGCGGGTGGGATACCGGTAAGATCAAAATTACCCAACAGGTGATTGTCTTTGGTCATGGGGCGCTCCCCCTCGTAGACCTTGATAGTCACTGTAGTCTGGCGATCACTGGCGGTACTGAAGATCTGATGTTTCTTGGTGGGAATGACCGTGTTGCGGGTCAGTATTTTTGCGAAAACCCCACCTACTGTCTCAATCCCCAGAGAAAGAGGGATTACATCAAGCAGAAGTATGTCGTTGTTTGACTTATCGCCACTGAGCACCGCTCCCTGAACAGCAGCACCATAGGCGACAGCCTCGTCCGGGTTAACACTATGATTTAAAGCTTTGCCATTGAAATACTCTCTCAACAGCTCCCGAACTTTGGGGATACGGGTGGAGCCCCCGACCAGAATAATCTCATTGATATCCTGACGCTCAAGACCAGCATCTTGCAGGGCCTTCTTTACAGAAGTCAGTGTTTTTCGGAACAGATCCAAATTGAGTTCTTCAAATTTCGCCCTTGACAAGGACGCGCTGAAGTCCTTTTCATCGGCCAGTGACTCAACTTCAACCCGCACCTGATGGGTCGTTGACAAAGTACGCTTGGCCTTCTCCACCTCCCGGCGTAATTTCTGCTGGGCACGCTTGTTATGGGTCAGGTCAAGACCGTATTTTCGTTTAGCGATTTTACTAAAGTAATCCACCAGTCGCTGGTCAATGTCCTCCCCTCCCAGGTGAGTGTCGCCAGCAGTAGCCAGCACCTCAAAGACACCATTATCAATCGTCAGTATTGATACATCAAACGTGCCGCCACCAAAATCAAACACCAGTACGTTTTCTTCACCCTTGAGCCTTTTGTCTAAACCATAAGCCAATGCCGCTGCGGTGGGTTCATTAATGATACGCTCAACAGTTAACCCTGCTATTCTGCCCGCATCCTTGGTAGCCTGACGCTGAGCATCGTTGAAATAGGCAGGCACAGTGACAACCGCACGGGTGACTTTCTCCCCGAGATAATCTTCCGCAGTCGTTTTCATTTTGCCCAGCACCATTGCGCTTAACTCTTCCGGAGTAAATGAAAAATGTTCCTGAAGGGTTGTCATTTCTATTCTGGGCTGACCATTCACATTCACAACTTTGAAAGGGAAGTGCTTGATATCTGCCTGTAATTTCGGGTCATCAAAGTCGCGACCGATAATGCGCTTGACATCAAATACCGTAAGCTCCGGATTTCTGGTGGCCTGGTTCTTGGCGGCATCCCCTACAAAGCGCTCATTTTCGGGAGTCCAGCTAATAACGGATGGTGTTATTCTATTTCCCTGGTCATTGGCGATGATTTCTGTTCGCCCAGACCGACGAATACCCACGCAGGAGTAAGTGGTCCCCAGGTCAATACCGATAATGACCCCTGTCTCCTCACTTGCCTCTGAGCAGATAGATGTAAGTATTATCAGAGCAGGTAAGATCAGGGCTTTAACTAATGACTGTTGAATGAAACTCCACTCCAGCATGATCAGCACCTTTATCAATGGATTTAAGGTTAACAGTATCCCAGGCCATCAATGGGAAAATGCCTGCAAAAAGCAAACACACAATCTAACCAGACTGCCTGAACCCAATCCTTGCAATAGAAGAGGAGGGCGCAAAAGGTTGCGAGTTCAGTAGAACGAGTCAGATTTTTCACTCAGGTTTTTATGAATAGTCGACCTGTTTAATCGAATTGATCGGAAAACTAGGCCATTATTTCTTGATTTTCAACCAATCCAGTTACTTTACAAACAACCTCTCAGCCGAATAATTCCTTCGTTATATAAAGCTGAAGACCTTAGCCAGAAGCCGGGCCATGGATTTCCACAATGCATCAGCCTTCTAATCCCGCTATAATCCCGCAGTTTTCACCATGAAATATGGTCAGACAGTGGCATGAACCGTTTTATATTTATTTCTTTTAGATCTTTAAAGATCATTTAACTGCATTTTTATGGCATATATAATGAGCGGCCACATTCGGGTATTGACGCTACTGACGTCTGGACAGAGCACCCCGCAGCCTGTCTGTCCCTCGAACACACTCTCGGTAGAGTCAAAATGGAACAGATGAGCGAACTGGTACTGATTATGATCAGTGCCATCCTGGTCAACAACTTTGTACTGGTACAGTTTCTGGGCCTCTGTCCGTTTATGGGTGTCTCCAACAAACTGGAGTCAGCCATGGGAATGTCTCTGGCCACCACGTTTGTACTCACTCTGGCCTCAATCTGCAGCTACCTGACTTATCAGTACCTTCTGATTCCCCTGGGTCTGGAATTTCTCAAAACCATTGCCTTTATCCTTGTCATCGCGGTAGTGGTTCAGTTTACGGAAATGGTGGTTAGAAAAGTCAGCCCTCTGCTGCACCGTGTCCTTGGCGTATTCCTGCCTTTGATCACTAGCAACTGTGCTGTTTTGGGTGTCGCTCTGCTGAACAGCAACCGATTAAACAGTTCACTGGTTGATTCCGCTACCTATGGCTTTGGTGCCGCTGCCGGTTTTTCACTGGTGCTGGTTTTGTTCTCTGCCATGCGTGAACGTATTGCTGCTGCCGATGTTCCTGCTCCTTTCAGGGGCGCTGCCATCGGAATGATCAGCGCTGGCCTGATGTCATTGGCCTTTATGGGCTTCCCTGGCCTGATCAAACTGTAAGGGAGATCTGTCAAGGATTATGGAAATCGTCATTTTTGCCATTATCGCCCTTCTTGCTCTGGCACTTGTTTTTGGCGCCATACTGGGTTTTGCCAGTGTCCGCTTCAAGGTGGAAGGCAACCCTATTATTGATCAGGTGAATGAGCTGCTGCCTCAGACCCAGTGCGGTCAATGTGGCTTTCCGGGCTGTCGTCCATACGCAGAAGCGATTGTCAGTGGTGAACCCATCAACCGTTGCCCTCCAGGTGGTCAGTCCACTATCAATGCACTGGCCGATCTTTTGGATGTGGAGCCTGAACCACTGGACGAAGAGCATGGTGCCGAAAAGCCGCCCATGGT
>NZ_JAHHPR010000387.1:0-2582 GCF_024606255.1 Endozoicomonas sp. SESOKO3 | reverse complement strand
CGGCGTAGATAAGTCTACATAATTACAGATTATGTTAGATTTTTAGTAGCGGTATTAGCGGTTGGATGAGGAGGTCATTACGTGCAGTGAATGATTATATTGGATAATTTAATGTTTTGAATTATTTTAGTTCGTTACATCTCGCAATAAAATAAGCATGAGGCATAACAAAAAAAGAGCAAATTGCTGATGTATGAAATAATGGAAAGCCAATTGGCTCGCATAAAACAATCCGGCGAATACAGAATATTTACGGACATCAATCGCATTGGAGGCAATTACCCTTGCGTGAGCCAGAGTGAACAAGGGTTGTAAACATGGATAATTACACGCTTTCACAGATCTTGGTATCCATCGCTATTGTGTTTGACCTGTTGTCTTTTCAGTTCAAAATACGCAAACAGGTGGTGTTGTGCCTGTTTATTGCGGGAGCGTTGATTGCGACGCACTTTTACTTACTCAATGCTTTCACAGCGGCCGTGGTTATGACGATTGCGTCAATACGCTATCTGACCAGTTGCTTTACGTCTCGGCCCGGGGTAAGAAACCTGTTTTTGATTATCAATGTTGTGACACTCTTTGTTACCTACGAGTCTTTCATCAGTCTCGTGGCGTTCGTCGGCTCCTGCCTGCAAACGATAGGCGCATTCAGTAAAGACGATCGTGAGATGAGACTGATCATGATGGTGGGGGCGGTAGTTTGGTTGAGCCACAACGTTCTTGTCCTTTCCCCGATGGCCGTCGTCATGGAAGTGCTGTTCCTGCTCAGTAACATCGTGGCCTACCTAAGGTTCTACAACAGGAGCCCAATAGTGACAAAGTCCGAGTACTGAGCTTTACCTCTGTTTCATTCCAGTCAATGAACAGACACCTGGCTCCCATCGCTTAAGCACCTCATTGAGGTGCTCTCTGAAGTGGTGTGTCATATGTGACTACTGACACCAAATGTTCCGTTTGCTTTTTTGCTCTGGGTCAATAACGGGTTAATCTCCTTACGAAACCTTCACAACACAGTTGAACTGGTGCATTGTGACCGGTTACATTTCGTCCCAAACCATACGCTGCCCATCAAGAGTCTGTCTTTTTGAGTTCCACGGGGTTTTGATAAAGGTTTGTGCAGTGACGTTAAAATCTAAGGGGTAACTATTTTGAACATTCTTGGCTATATGCAGAGATTGGGTAAGGCATTAATGCTGCCCATCGCCACTCTGCCTATTGCGGCAATTCTGCTGCGTCTGGGGCAGCCTGACCTGCTGGATATTGCCTTTGTCGCAGAAGCGGGTAACGCGATCTTCAGTAACCTGCCTTTGCTGTTTGCGATGGGTATTGCTGCCGGACTGTCAAAGGACGATGCCGGTGCTGCGGTGCTGGCGGGTGCAGTGGGTTATTTTGTACTGACTGCCGGGGCCAAGACCATCAATGCTGACATTGATATGTCATTCTTTGGCGGCATTATCGCCGGTATCATTGCCGGTCACAGTTACAATCGTTTTCATGCGGTAGCTCTGCCACCTTACCTGGCGTTCTTCGGCGGCAAACGTCTGGTTCCGATCATGACCGGTCTGATTGCCCTGGCTGTCTCTGTAGTAGCAGGTTATGTATGGCCAGTCATCCAGTCTGCCATTGATGCATTTGCTAATGGAATTTCTGAGTCTGGGCCTATTGGGCAGTTTGCTTACGGGGTGCTGAACCGTGGCCTGATTCCGGTAGGTCTGCACCATGTTGTGAACTCTGTTTTCTGGTTTGGCTTCGGTGAATTCACCAATGCTGCCGGTGAGGTAGTAACGGGTGATTTGCCTCGTTTCTTTGCCGGTGACCCCACTGCCGGTACTTTCATGGCGGGCTTCTATCCGGTCATGATGTTCGGTTTGCCTGCTGCTGCGCTGGCTATGTATCTGGCGGCACCTAGAGAAAATCGTGCCCGTGTGGGTGGTGTTCTGCTGTCTGTCGGTGCAACTGCCTTTCTGACCGGTGTCACTGAGCCTCTGGAGTTCATGTTCGTATTCCTGGCGCCAGGCCTCTACGCTGTTCACGCAGTGCTGACCGGACTGTCTCTGGTGGTCACCAACATGTTTGGTGTTCTGCATGGCTTTGGCTTCTCTGCAGGTGCGCTGGATATGGCTCTGAACTGGGGGCTGGCTACCAAGCCTGTGACACTGGTGTTCATTGGTCTGGCCTTCTCTGTTATCTACTTCTGTGTGTTCTACTTCGCCATCAGGGCTTTCAACCTTAAGACCCCGGGCCGTGAAGATGAGGAGCCGGAGGCAGTAACATCTTCTGGAGCAGTCAGTGGCTCAGAGCGTGCTCTGCGTTATATTGAACTACTGGGTGGAGAGGACAATCTGACCTCTGTTGAAGCCTGTATCACCCGTCTGCGCCTGACTCTGGCCAACCGTGACCTGATCAATGAAGCCGGTCTGAAAGCCTTGGGTGCCAAAGGGGTGGTGAAGCTTGGCGAAAATAACCTGCAGGTGATTCTCGGGCCTCAGGCTGAAATCATTGCGGGTGAAATAAACGCTAAAATGCTGCGCTAGCAGCCTGTCGGACTTAAGGCTGTCCTACTGCGGTTGCAATAAATTGGT
>NZ_JAHHPR010000386.1:0-6061 GCF_024606255.1 Endozoicomonas sp. SESOKO3 | reverse complement strand
GCGAGCTATCCATCCCCGAACTAGAAGTACGGGGCTTTCCGCTCAATTTGGTAAAAGAGCGGTGTGTCATCGGGCAGTGTTTCCAGCTCACAAGGTTTACCGTTAATAGTGACGTTTGTTTGCAGACGGATATGTCTTTGCATCTCATCAAGTTCTGCGATTGACAGCAGCCTCTGTTCTGCTGCATCCAGCAGATTCTCCGGCAACAGGGAGACCTCCGGTTGCGGTGTGGTCACTGTAATCAGATTTCGTAATGAATGACAATGATGCCCAATGTAATCACTCAGTGGCTTCTTTTGTTTTATTAATGCATCGTCGCTTGCCGCAACCATTGGAGCGGCTGGAACTGCTTGCCAGACAGGCGTATCCTTTTTCTGATGATCCGGCTGTTTGCCCGGATACGAATGATTTGAGTCTGATTGAACTGCATGTGTTACTGCAGTTTTATTTTGGTGGCAGCTACTTTGCCCAATGGGACTATCCATTTTATATATGCCCGAGTTAAAGTCAGCAGTGATTGAAAAGTTTAATTACTTAATCCACTGATACTAATTAATAGCCAGCATCTTAATAGCCAGCGCCTGAATTTTTTAATGATCCTGGGGTCAAAAAAATTACACAACCTTAACTATGACAAGGATGTTTTTATAAAGTTCACTGAAAAAAACTTTCATGCGTACAATACCGCTACAACCCATAAGCCTTTGCGTTAATGGAAGTACCCGTTTACAGCAAAGACACTGAAAATCGTGGTAATGAGGCCGCCAAAGGTAATCCAGTATTGCCGGTGCATGGAGTCCATTTCAGCGCGAACTGTGGCCACATCGTTACGAACATCTGTTATTTCTGCACGCAAGTCTGTGAATCCTTTGTGCATATCAATTCTCAGTTCGTGGTAACGTTCATCGGTGCGTGCTTGGATTTGCAGCATAGCTTCTTGCAAGACGAGTATATCTTTTTTACTGGCATTGTATTCAGGGTCAAGGGAAGCACTGACCCTGCTGGCCAGCTCTTCATCGATACCAATGCGCTTTAGCTCTGAGAATAACGACTTTTCCATAACCACCCCGGCAAAAACTGAATCACAGCGTAGATCAGGGATGACGTTTCGACCACCCGGAAGGAATAGACCAAAAAGCCAATGTTCTGACAGGCCAAAGATGCCGAACAAAAAAAAGCTCACGACTCTTTTGCAGTAGCGGGTTTTTTTTTACCCGCTGCAACCGTTTGTTTTTGAAAAAAACACGCTTATTTTTTTGCTCTATCACCTTCTTAGTCTAACTTTCCTCTCAAGAAAATGAATGCCTGAGCACTACGAGCAACAAACTATTAACGTATCCATGTGGGATCTAATGAAGAAATCATTCTCTGCGGTACTGCTTTTAATGCTTTCGTGGCTGTCTGCCGTTTGCCAAGCCGAATCATTGACGGGCGACTCGTCATACCTTGCCGACACAAACGGCTATGCAGAGTCAACTTTTCCTCCTCATGACAACCCATTTAATCTTGGCGGTTACGGGGTAAAAACCTCCTTTTTTGAGTCGATCCCGTGGCCATTGATTCACGCCGCTCACTTTCTGGTTGCTTACGAAAGGGTTGTGACCACCAATGACGCCGCTCTGAACACCAAAGCCTATTCATGGATACCTGTGGAAGCATTTTTCGCTGTTGGCTGGCTTTTGGAAAGATATTGGAACGACGATTCGCTGCAGCTCAACCCAATGGATCAATCGGAGTCAAGTCAGGATCACCCATTTGAGATCACCACTATGATGCTCCCCGGGCAGGGGCAACAACAAAATGGCCAACAACAAAGTGGCCAACAAAACCCGCCATCAGCATCATCCGGCCAGCAGGCCTCTGGATCAACCACGCAACTCAAAGGCTCTTCTTTCAGGTTTATGCTCTCCGGCTCTGGCGACGACGGTAACCAGGGCCCTGAACAACAACAGCATACATACGGTTTAAATTGTCACGTCGATTCCTGTAATGGCGTTTGTAAACTCCAGCGCCCATCCGGTAGTAGCGATTTAGCTGAAGGGGGCCAGCAAGACGCTCCTTCCCATGCTCGAAGAGAGATTGAACCTTGGTTAGCTCGTCTGTTGTTCGGTAACATAGGTAGTGACCCGTCCCGAAATCCTCATTTACCCAGCCTTGAAGAGTGTCTTATTAGAATTGCTCATCAAGAAACCGGGGCGTTATCAGATTTTGAAGAATTTGATCCTTCAAGTGTTGACGAAAAAACATTATCCAGACTTTCATCTGAATTTTTCGTTCGTCCAATTTTAAATTTTCTGAATTACAGAATCCTCATGAATAAACACGACACTAGCGACGAGTACGTACATCTTGCTGCTGCAATGTGCCATGCCCTGGAGAATGAATATGAATGTATTGTTGACTGTTGTGCCAATTGTGCCCATAACTTCGAATTAGGCTTCAGCCACCCGCTTAGCCGTATGGCCGAGTTGTTAACAAAACCTGATTCACGTCACTTGAACTTGCATCAGTTCAGAGTAGATGTCATCGAAGGCTTGAATACAGATCGCCAGACGCTTGTAGAGAAGATTGCCCGTCGAGAGTCAGAGCGTGTAAACACTGTTCTTCAACAAGGCTCATCCATAGAAGACAAGTATGAGCCGGTTGGTAATTTTGTATTAATTTTCTTTGCCCTTTCCGCCAACAAACGAGAAGAAGCAGGTGATTTTTTCAGGAAGGTTTGTTTTACAGATGCAGACGGCAACAGCATACCCCGTAATCCTCCCCCAGAATACAGCACAGAGTTCACAACTGAACCCACAGATACTTATAAATATGTTTATTCTTCAGTAAGGAATATAAAAGATACTACTCATTTACAAAGACTCGTTAATCAACTTGCAGACTATTTAGTTCCAGATAAGGGCGCTGCCTCAACAAGTTGTGGAAATAAGCCCAACCGGAAAACCGCTGGTGAATGATAAAGGTCTCCAGGAGACTATCAAAGGTGATCTAATGCAAAACTCGTTCACTATGGCGCTGCTGATACTGTTTTCATGGTTCTCTGTCGTCTGTCAGGCCGAATCATTGAAGGGACATTTGGTTGTCGGGTTTCAACAGGATGGAAGCTTTTCAAAAGAGAGCTTTTCTATAAAGCCAGACCAACATACATTGGGTAACCCTTTATACCTTGCCGACACAAACGGCTATGCAGAGTCAACTTTTCTGCCAGATGACAACCCACCCGGACCTGGCGGTTACGGGGCAAAAAACTCCTTTTTTGAGTCAATCTCCTGGCCATTGATTTACGCCACTCATTTTCTGGTGGCTAACGAACTGATTATGACCACCAGTGACGCCGCTCTGAACGCAAAACCCTATTCAAGAATACCATTAGAAGTGTTTGTCACCCTTGGCTGGCTATTGGAAAGATATTGGAACAACGATTTGCCGCAGTTCAAGCCGATGGATCAACCGGAGTCAAGTCAGGATCACCCATTTGCAATCATCACTATGATGCTCCCCGGGCAGGGTCAACAACAAAGTGGCCAACAAAATAGTGGCCAACAAAACCCGCCATCAGCATCATCCGGTCGGCAGGCCTCTGCATCAAACAACCTACTTAGAGGCTGTTTTTTCAGATTTACGTTTTCCGGCTCTGGCGGCGGTAACCAGGGCCCTGAACAACAACAGCACACTTACGGCTTCAATTGTTACGTCGGTTCCTGCCGTGGCGTTTGTAAAGTCCAACCGCCATCCGGTAGTAGCGAGTTGGCTGGAGGGGGCCAGCAAAACGCTCCTTCCCATACTCAAAGAGAGATTGAACATCCGATACCTCGTCCGTTGCTCGGTCATGGAGGTGATGACCCGTCCCGGAATACTCATCAACCCAACCTTGATCTTTCAGAGGACGACGAAGAAATACCTTTCAAAGTTTTGGATAAGTTTTTTGTTAATCCAATACTACATGTGTTGAATTGCATGAGGCTCGTGGATAAACAAGAAATTGGCGACGTGTATGTCCATCTTGCTGCTGCGATGTGCAATGCCCTGGGGGAAGACTATGAATATATTGTTGATTATTGTGCCAGTTGTACCCATACCTTCCGCTTTGGCTTCACCCACTCCCTTGCCCGTATAGCCAGGATGTCAAGAACATTTCACGCACGTAGAAGCTTTAACTTGCAACAGTTCACAAGAAATGTCATCGAAGGTTTGTATACAAATCGAGAGGCTCTTGTAGAAAAGATTGCCCGTCGAGAGATAGAGCGTATAAACATTATTCTTCAACAAGGCTCATCCCTGGAAGACAAGTATGAGGCGGTTGGTAATTTTGCATTAATTTTCTTTGCCCTTTCCGCCAACAAACGAGATGAAACAATTGATCTTTTCCGGGAGGCTTGTTTTAAAGATGCAGATGGCAACTGGATAACTCGGGATAATGAACCCACAGAACCCTCTGTATATTTCACAACTGAACCCACAGAAACTTATAAATCTGTTTATTCTTCGATAAGGAATATAAAAGATATTACTCATTTACAAAGACTGGTAAACCAGCTTAAAAACTATTTAATTCCGGATAAGGACACTACTTCAACAAGTTGTGAAAATAGCGCCACCCAATGACCATTGGGTGGCGAACTGCTGCGTTCGCCACTCATTATTAACCCCTGGCGAAATAACTGTTCATCACATAGCCATACTTGGTCGTATGCTCAGCCAACACCTTCCCCAATGCTTCACCGTATTCACTGCGCCAGTCGTTCATCAGCTCTGCCAGAACCGAAGCCCAGGTCGTCACTTTGACACCCGCCTGAGTCAAACGCTGTATTGTGACTTCCTGAACCGTTTTATTCCAGGTGCCCGAGGCATCGACCACAGCGTACACATCGTAGCCTTCTTCGACGGCGGACAAGGCCGGAAACAGTAAACATACGTCGGTTACAACACCCGCCATGATGATTTTTTTACGGCCTATTTTCTCAATCGCTTGCTTAAACGTCAGGCTATCCCAGGCATTGATCTGCCCTTCACGTTCAATCACTTCCCCACCCAGTACGTCGGTAATTTCAGGCATCACCGGACCATTTGGCCCCTCGGGTAAGCTGGCGGTCACCACCGATGGCAAGCCAATGGCTTTTGCCGTTCTGGTCAGACCGACAATGTTGTTTTTCAGCACGGTCGGGTGTTCATCACCCAGTCCAACCATCAGCCCTGTCTGGTGGTCAATCATTGCCAATACAGCGTTGTCTGGCGTTAAAAATTCAGAGTATTTTTTGGTCATGATCACGTCCTTATTATTATGTCTTTTTGATTAGAAAGATTCGGTAAAAATTAAGATCAGCTGGCTGTCCTGATGGGCGACAAAGTTCAATTCAGTCGTTCTCACCAAAGTGCCGGCCTGGATGGTTTCGTCATTGATGCTTGCCTCTCCGGTACTGAGGTAAGCCATAACTTCGCCACTATGCTGTGTCTGATACTCCTCTGTAGCCTGAACCATTTCGATCACGGTGTGGCTATCAAACGTTTTCGTCTGTTTTTTGCTTCCTCCATAAATACGTGTCCTGACGTTGGCTTCGGGGGTATAAGCTTTGTAGCCCGCCGGCTCACCTTCTGTTTCTGGCAAAACCCAGAGTTGAATCAATTGATTGGCCGTTCCATCCGGATTCACTTCGTTGTGTGTGAATCCTTCTCCACCCGCTCGTTGTGCCTGCGCCTCTCCAGTGATCAGGCCTCTTCCATGTTCCAGAGATCCACCATGACTCACGCGACCTTTTGCCATGACACTGATGACGTCGATCTCATGATGCGGGTGCATACCTGTCTCACCATGAGGCAAGAACCTGGCATCAGCAAGATAAACGAAGTTGCCAATACCATTCGCTGTCTCAGGGCGCTTGCGAGCACCAAATACCCGATAATCGGTAACGACCTGTTTTTCTTCCAGTCCGGCGAAACCACCCTGTGGCAGTTGGTCTAATGTCAAAATTTCCATCGCTCAATCCTTGATTGTTTCGTTAAGTGATGAAGCTAGATTAGTTTGTTATCTAAAATTGATATATATTCATTCATACACAAC
>NZ_JAHHPR010000385.1:0-1386 GCF_024606255.1 Endozoicomonas sp. SESOKO3 | reverse complement strand
CAAAGCCGCCATCTTTGCCGTAAAAGAACTTTTTGACGAACTTGGCTATGAATTGCCCATCATGATTTCAGGCACCATTACCGATGCCTCCGGCCGCACCCTTTCAGGACAGACCACGGAAGCTTTCTGGAACTCTGTTCAGCATGCCAACCCCATCTCTGTAGGCCTGAATTGCGCCCTGGGTGCCAGTGAACTGCGACCCTACCTGGAAGAACTTTCCAACATTGCCAACACCTATATCAGCGCACACCCTAATGCCGGCCTGCCCAATGCATTTGGAGAGTACGATCAGGCTCCGGATGAAATGGCAGACATTGTTGCCGAGTTTGCCGAATCCGGCCTGGTGAACATTATCGGTGGTTGTTGCGGCAGTACTCCTGCTCATATCAGAGCGATTGCTGAAAAGATGACGTCCATTGAAAGACGTCAGATTCCTGAAATCCCTGTCGCCTGTCGTCTCAGCGGCCTTGAGCCCTTTAATATTTTTGCAGACTCTCTGTTCATCAATGTCGGTGAGCGTTGTAATGTAACTGGCTCTGCCCGATTCAAACGCCTGATTATTGAAGAAGATTACGACACAGCGCTCGACGTAGCCCGTCAACAGGTTGAGAACGGTGCCCAGGTCATCGACATCAACATGGATGAAGGGATGCTGGATGCCAAAAAGGCCATCACCACCTTTTTGAATCTGGTTGCCTCTGAACCTGACATCTCGAGAGTACCTGTCATGGTGGACTCATCTAAATGGGAGGTCATCGAAGCCGGACTGCAATGCATTCAGGGCAAAGGTATTGTTAACTCCATCAGCCTGAAAGAAGGTGAGGAGGCTTTTCGCCATCAGGCAAGGCTTTGCCGTAATTACGGCGCAGCTGTCGTTGTCATGGCTTTTGACGAAACCGGCCAGGCAGACACCGAAGCCCGTAAAATCGAAATCTGCAAGCGTTCTTACGATATTCTGGTTAATGAAGTGGGCTTCCCCCCCCAGGACATCATTTTTGATCCGAATATCTTCGCTGTCGCTACCGGTATTGATGAGCACAACAATTATGCAGTGGACTTCATCAATGCGACTCGCTACATCAAGGAAAACCTGCCCCATGCAATGATCTCGGGTGGCGTCAGCAATGTCTCCTTCTCATTCCGTGGTAATAACCCGGTCAGGGAGGCCATTCACGCAGTCTTTCTGTATCACGCCATCAAAGATGGTTTGACCATGGGTATCGTCAATGCCGGACAGCTGGAAATTTACGAAGAAATTCCCGAAGCGCTTCGTGAACGGGTTGAGGATGTCATTCTTAATCGCAACAACGAAGCCACAGAAGCATTGCTGGCCATTGCAGAAAACTATCGCGGTGGCAGCACGGGACAAAAGAAAGTAGAAGACCT
>NZ_JAHHPR010000384.1:0-2643 GCF_024606255.1 Endozoicomonas sp. SESOKO3 | reverse complement strand
GGCGACCCCGTCTTGGCGACCCCGTAGCGAGGACGGCAGAAAATTGAGGACGAAAATTCGGTTTTGTGAGGAAAATAGCGAGCTATTTGACGAACAAAGGCGGATTTTCAGACCAGTTTGCTGCCGCTGCATGGGCGCAGGAGCTAGAGCAATGCTGGAGCAATTGCCGCGTGGGGCAGTCTATTCTCAGTCAGCCTCCTGGAACCTAAACTAAGCTCTGTAATTCGCTCAATGGGTTGTGGAGAAAAATCTTGTTTCACTTACGTTTTGTTAGACACCCACGTTTTGTAAGATACCCAAAATCTTTCTCTAAATTGAAAGCCATTCCTGACCTGCCGATTCTGACTTTCATTTTTGGATGCCTACTCACCATTACTCCCCTATCAGACGCTGACACTATCAAGGTTGCTGTGGCAGCGAGCTTTCAACATGTTCTGGAAAGCCTGAAAGGGCAGTTCCAGTCACGGTATGGTCACACCCTGGAACTGTACTATGGCAGTTCTCAAGACCTGAGGTACCGGGTTAGTGACAACACTCAGAAGTTTGATCTGTTTCTATCTGCTGACAATTTAAAGACGGCAAAACTGGAACAAATGGATAAGATTTTAGCAAATTCCAGGAAGATCTATGCCCAGGGTTTGCTGGCATTCTGGCACGGTCAGCGGAGCCCGTTAAAACCCAACGACATAAAAACCTACCTTATAGATAACAACCCTCCAACAATTCACATTGCAGACCGGGAAGGTGCACCCTACCGGCACGCCGCTAAGTCCGTCCTTCAAAAATATTATCTTTACCGAATAATCAGAGATCAGGATAGGCTCTCTTACAATGAGCATGTCAGGGAAACATGGAGCGATATAAAAAATTCTTCCGATGCTGGTTTTGCGCCTTTTTCCCAGGTGAAAGAAGTCGACTTCAATAGCATTCTTTTCCCAGTGAGTGTAACTCTAGTCCCGCAGTCACTTTACACACCACTGCTTCAGGAGCTGGTCATCCTCAAGGCTACCGAGCATGAGGCCGCCGCCAAAACTCTGGTCGAATACCTTCTCTCCGATGAAACGCAGAGATTCATTGGGTTCAATGGTTATCAAAGAGCACCTGCCAAAAAAGAGGATTCAAGCCTTGTCCCCAGTCCCGCAGTGTCTCTCCACAAATGCGAGTCACGCTACCCCAAAGCCGCTCTGGTTATCGTCTGGTTAAATATGGGACTCTGGATTTTAAGCGGTGCATAGTTCGACCATGAGAATTATAATGAGGCACTTTGAATAGAAATTGCGATAAAGCTGCTCAGATCGTAGACCATTCAGTTCAATAGCCGTTACTGATGTAAACCTTGAAAAGTCTGACATCTGGTGATTTGTACTTTTGTTCTACACAGCAGAAAAGCATTCAGGGAATATGTATGCAGAGTCAAGAGTGCTTGCAAGAGGGATGGTACCTGCTTAAAACCAGACCTCGCCAAGAGCAGAGAGCCTGGGAAAACCTGGAAATCCAGGGTTTTGATGCGTACTGCCCGGTTGTAAAGGTTCGAACCAAAGGCCTGTTGAAGGAAGAGATGCTCTTTCCCGGCTATGTGTTTCTTTATCTGGATTTCAAGGATCTGGATCGCTATCACAAGATCCGTTCTACCCGTGGCGTCAGCGAGATCGTCTACTTCAACCGGATCAACCGCCAGCTCCATAAGGATGGCCGCCTGGGCAAAAGTAAGGAGCAGGACGTGCAGGCTCTACTGCCAAAACCTATCCCCAACGGTCACGAAGTGATCAAGGATATCCGGTTAATTGTCGAAACACTCAGTAGCCATGCAGAAGGTAAAGGCACCGGCTCAAACAAAGCTGTTGGCTTCAACAAAGGCGACAAGGTGATCATGAACCATCCTCTCTATCAGCAACTGGAGATGACGTTTATGGCTGACCTCGGTTCCAGACGGGGTCTGATTCTGGTGCAATACATCAGAAAGCAGAGAAATACCCAAGGCGAGACGGTCTGTGAAGTCGTTTCCGAGAAAGAAATGGAAGTCAGGCTTGAGGATCTGGAAAAAGCCTGATGAAGGGCCCTAAGCCGTTCAGGATAAAAGAGAGCCTTGAGCCCAACTCACGAACAGAGTCCCCTATGCTGAATCCTGAAAACCTCAAGGAACAGATCAAGCCTCTGGTGTTTCCCCTGGAAACCCGGGGCTCACACGCCGACCAGAACCCGGACTTCAAAGAATACTTTGATTTCTATGGTATCAATTTTGGAACCAAGTTAGCTGATGTTCGCCACTTTATGGGGTCAATCGACAGCTGCAACTACAAGGTAGCCTGTCATCTGTTCGAGAAGTCCGATTCCAGAGGCACTTTTTTTCTTCTTCACGGTTACTACGACCATGTTGGGCTTTTCGCCCGAATCATCCGATTTCTCCTGGAACAGGGCTTCAATGTTCTGGCCTATGACCTGCCCGGACACGGGCTCTCCAGCGGTAAGCCCGCCACCATCCCGGATTTTTCTGTCTACACGCTGATTCTTGAAGACATATTGAGCCTCTGTGGAGGTAACCTGCCGAGGCCCTGGCATGCTTTTGGCCAGAGCACAGGGTGTGCGATCCTGACAGATTGTCTGAATAACCGGGAAGCTCATCACAAGGCCAGCCCATTCCAA
>NZ_JAHHPR010000004.1:0-1003 GCF_024606255.1 Endozoicomonas sp. SESOKO3 | reverse complement strand
TGAAAGACATCCTGAAAGCGACAAAAACCCGGACAGTGACCGCCCGTGACGGTCTGTTGAGAGTCGATATCTGGGGGCGTCTGTGGGTTGGCCTGCTCTCTGACACAGGGCTGGTGACATGGTCAGTCGCCGACAGCTCTGACCAGCTGAAAGCGCTTCGCATGAGTAACGGCGATACCACCGTCGAACGCATGTCCGAAAAAGACCGGTTGACTGAAGGTGCCACCGGACTCCGTCAGCTGCCCGCTGTGTTGTCAGAGAACAGCGGGTTGCTGGGGCCCGTCAATCCCGATGATCTGGTGCCAACCCCGGAAATATTCGATCGCAGTCTGAAGCCGCATCTGCAGGGTGTGATAAGCTCGAATGACGTTGCCGCGCTGGAAAGGAAAATCGCTCAATTTGACCCACTTCGCCGTAAGGGAACCGCCCTTGAAAAATACTTCCTCGTCTATAGCATGCAGCAAAACCTGCCCGGAACTCTTACCGGAGGAAGATCCGTAGCCGCCCACCTGGCCGCCACAATAAACGAGTACCTGCACGATGCTCTGGTCGAGGTACCTAAAGAGCTTCATGCTGTCTGGATTGGCAGTCTCAACGATAATGTTAAAAGGTATATCAAGATCTGGGTTTCACAGGTTTCCGACTGGCCCCTGACCCTTTGGCATGATCCGCAAGCGCTTTTAGCACTGTTTCTTGCCCGACAAATACATAAGGCTGTTGCCGTTGAGAAAATACCCGAGACATTACTGACAGAAGAACATACCAAAGATGAATTTTTGGCACGTTTTTATCATCTACAAGATCTGGCCTATAACACTATAAAAAAAGGCATCGCCCGGGGCAAAACCTTCGACGACATGGCAAAGGTGTTTTTAGTCAACCATTTGGGTATGGATCAAAGCGAATTAGAGAAAATACAAGAAGAAAGCCTGAAGCAATACAGGGAGTTTGCCAATGAGATAGCCAAACTTCAGGGTAACCCTGAGTCAGGGGGGTTCAAGCT
>NZ_JAHHPR010000383.1:0-4749 GCF_024606255.1 Endozoicomonas sp. SESOKO3 | reverse complement strand
AATGGTCGTTCTCCCATGCAGAAAGTATTCCTTACTTCTACACTCTGGGTGCCTTCTACAATAAGCAACAGGACGATGATCAAAAAGTTCATGGCCATTAAGGGAAATAACCACTCAGTCCAGATTTCTAACTGAAACAGTGACCCGCTGACAGCCACGAGCGATTAGAAGTCGCTTCCTCGCCTGCTGTGGCAATCACTTTTCACAGTAATAAAAATACTCAGCTCTGAGGCAGTAGAATGAGATATTTTCGCCCCAATGCATTAAGCCTTGCAGTGGCCATAACCATCAGCTCTTCCGTCATTGGTACACAGGCACTGGCCGATCGCAGACTGCAGATAAAATCTGTCGATATTCAGGGCAATAGACATACGGAGTTTACCCAGAGCGAGGTCATCGTTAAGCCAACTTTAGGAGATGACCAGCAGCCAATACCCAAAACCTTTACCACCACTTACCCTGACCAGACTGAAGTCAGAGCGGGCTACGACATTCCTTCTGAAGGCTTCACGGACATTCTTTCTGGCATTGAGGGTGGTGTTGCCAGTATTGATCAGTTTGCAACAGACGAGAATGACGTTGCTCAGAAGTACAGCAAAATCCTGAAGGTGGGAAATGAGGGGGTCTTCAGATTCACCCATAACCTTGCAGAAGAGAAACTGCTTATCGAAGTCAGAGAGAGTATGACCCATCAGGATTCAATCAGGACTGTTCGGGCTCAATTAGGGGGCACCTGGAGATTAGAACCGTTTACTGGCATTGCCAGCACCGATCATCTGGTGGGAGTGCTGAAAGGGGCGAATAAAAGGGCAGGCAAACTTGGCGAAGCTGATCACTATGTTGCCCTTGCCATCCTCGAAGTAGACAAGGTTGAAGTGAACCGGCGCACTTTCATGCGTCTCATCGCCGCAGCAGATCAGCCTCCTGAACTTCAGCGTCTGGGTCAATCACTTTTTGTTAATGATGAGGTGCTTTTGGCAGCAGCCACCTCCGCCTATACCCAGGTTCATGTTCTCGGAAAAGATTTACAACAGGGCATTCTGGATGATCTTTTGTCATACCATAAACCCGTCGGCTATGTTGTTCACGTCGAGGATGAGACACAGGCTTATCCTGTACCTGCTGGTTATCCAAAACTGGAAGTAACAGAGACTCCGGGAGAGATTATTGTTTTCCGTGGTCAGAAACAGAATCCGACCGATGTCGCTTTTGTGGAAGGTCTCTATTACATCTGGGATAAATTTGGCTGCAATGCCCCCACTCCTTATACAACAGCACGAGTTAAAAAAGACAAGGTCAAAAGCTACAAGTACGTTATTCGAAGCAGGCAAATGGCAATGCTGGAGGAGTTTTCTGCACAGCAAAATGCTGGACTTGACTCAGGTGAACAATACGATGATAAAGTGGCAACGCTTGCGTACTATGAACATCTTCAGCAGGCATTGACCAGTGCTGCTTCAGTTGGAGCAGATGAATTTAAATTCACAATACCGCACGTCGGATTTACTTCGTTCTACTTCATGCCAACCTGGATGCATATTCAGTTCGTAAAACACTTCGGCTTCAAACCTGCGCTAAGAAATTTTCTGACTAGCTGGCATTTTGTTCAGGATATTCACGAAGTTATACCCAGCTTCAACAATATCTATAACAAATATTTTTATGATGATCCTGCCAGCGATTCTTTTGACAAAGGCGGTAACTTTGTTTCCAAAGTCATTGGCGACTTTGCCGGGCAGCTGATTGAGATGGAAAACGAGCTGGCAGAAAAACAAGCCGGACACATCGGCCAGAAAATCCATGAAATCAAACAACCGGTTGCCGCAACATCAATTGCCTCAACATCGTTTGCTGCAACAGGACAGCCCGGGGAAGAAGCTTTAGAAGAAGAACAGGCGGCCATTGAAAGCAAGCAGGATATGGCTTCAGACGATGAAAACGATCCGTATACCCGCAAGCAGTCGCTTCAACAGCAGTTGCGTCAACTAAAAGCAGAACTGGCCGATCGGGAACAGGTAATCGAGAATAGTCTGGCTGACATTGAAAGTCAGCTCGGTCTGACCCCGGATCACGAAAAGAGCCCGGAAGTCCGTTTTCAGGCCATTAAGCAACAAAATAAGAAACAGATAGCTACGATCGTACTACAACAGCACCATCTTCAGAACCATATTCAGCAACATTTCCAGCACCATCTTGAGCAACAAGGCAGCAGAACAAATCTTGAAAAAGAAGATGAAATCAGGGCCCGCTATGCAACCATCGCCGCACATTTAAACATTCAGGATCTCGATAGCAATGCAGGTGTTGACGCTCAAGAAGAACATCTGCTTCAAAAGCTTAAGACAATGGATGCTCAAAATAAACGCCTGCTTCAGAGAGTTAAGAGACTTAATAATCGAAAAGATTTAGAGGATTCTTACACCAGGGCGAGAAAAGACGCTCTGGCTGCCGTTCTTGGTATTGATCCAGGTAAAGACAGCAAACTGAAAGACCGCGACACACTGGAAAGAACGGTATATTTCAAGCTCTTCAAGCTTGCAAGGCTGCAAAAGGAACTGGATGACATCAAAACACCCGGCCACCCCAAAGCTATGCCTGAAGTCCTGGAGACACTGAGTAACGTGGAAAAAGCCCTGGAGAGGGATCCCCCCGGTAAAGAGTTCGATGTCTATCTCCGTCGCAAGCATATTTCTGAAGACATGCAGAGATTTATCAGGGAAGCCAGACAACGGGCAGATGAAGAAGCCCTGGATATACTGGATGCCGTAGAAAGAATACTCAACCTCGAAGTCAACAAAGAGGATGACAAAACAGCAAGACTCAGCAGAATTCATAGAATACTTGACGCCGATAATCTCTCAGATGACATACTGAATGATATAGACATTACCCTTTGGACACACAATGGCAAGGCTCTTGACGAGAAGGACCTCAAACTCAAAAGACTCCTTGCGCATCTTCATTATAAAGTCGAAGACCAGGGTCCGAATAAGCAAGCCACAGAACAACAGACCAGGCTGCTGGACGATGTAGAAGCAATACTTACCCTCGCAATGAATGAAGCGCAAAGCAGAGCAGCAAGACTTGCCCTGTTTGATGAAATAATTAAAGTCGATAATCTCTCAGATGGCACACTGGATCTGATAGATCAAACCGTCTGGAAACAAGACAGCGCAAATCTGGACGATAGGGCTCTCAAACTCAAGAAGCTTGGTGTGAGTCTTACCTATAAAGTTGAAGATTCGTATCTGGATGCGCTAAGCGATGCACGACAGAACAAAATGCTTGAAGCTATAGAGATAGAGGTGGATATCTACCTTCGTCGATGCCTTGCTGCTGAACAAAGGGGCATGGCCTTCACTGCCAAACTGGCCAGTGATCTGGATGTGGCATTTGAAGAAGATGCCAACCTGATTGAACAGAAGGACGCCCTGATAGCGAAAATTTGGGTGTTAATTGATGAAGTAAACCAGGTCTACGAGGATGAAAGTGTCAAAAGGGCCAGAAACAATGAAATGGCCTATCAGCTCAATATTAAGGATTACAAGGAAGATGCCACTATCGACGACCAGAACCGTTTGATTGAAGCAAAACTCCTGCAGCTGGATAAAGAAGTTTTCAAGGCGGATCAGCCTACCGTTGATGAGCGAATCGCAGCTATTGAAGATGAGCTTGACAAGCAAATGGCTCGGCTGGAGCCTAAACCCCGGTACGCTCTTGACCGTGAGGTAGCCATGACCAGGCGAACAATAAAAGAAGCTGAAAGTGAGCTGGAGGCGGCTAATCACAATCTGGACGCTATCCTTCGCGAACAGGTGGTATTTTCAGGTCGTACTGACGCCCATCCTGCTGCCTTGGATGAAGACGAAAAAGCACTCAATCAGGCAATAAAAAAAATTCAGACCAGATTGGCTCCGCCCGCAGATGATGAGCAAACCTCTGACACCAATCAAGGACGCAGTACTGCCCTGAGAAACAAACGGTTACAACCGGGCGGTGATCACGCTGATGCCGACAAGATCTGGCAACTGCTTCAGGAACAGGCCAGTCTGGAAGCTCAGATTGAAGGCAGGAAAGCAGACATTGGAAGAATGAAAAAAGTCCTGAAGGCTGCCGAAGAAGCCGTCGAAAATGACGGCACCCCCTCCCAGTACACGCCGATACAGGCAAAAATTCTCGACGATCTCCACACATTCGCGCAGCAGCACCCTCTCAAACAACTAGCTCTGCAAGCTGCAAATGGTCTGGCAGAATTAGCATTAGAAAACGGTAAGGAAATACCCTACTTTCCGACTATTGATTTTGACGACGAATTTGCACCCATTGGCTTGCGAGCAATGGTCGGAGACAAGCTGACGTTTGAACAGGCCAGTTGGATTGTGGAAGTTTTCAAAAACCTGAAAACGACCTTTCCTGAACCTCCTTTCGAACCTGCAGAAGATCATCCGCCCCTGAGTGTCCCGTACACAGTCCTGCGGCTGACTTACGCGGCCAGGCACGGAATAGAAAGAGGGGCACAAGAATACGACGACAGAATTCGCAGCATGGGCTCAGCAGGCATTCACTACATCGAGCATCTACCAGGAGTTCTGGCAGGCGTTCTGAAAAGCTTCCCGGAATACTTTGCTACCCGTTCTGCCAGTGGTAACAAGGTCATCGCTTTGCTGCGTGAAGGACGGATCAGCAAGACTGAGCTTGAGAACTACATGAAGGCCATCAGAGGTGTCGACGGTTATCAGACAGTGGCTG
>NZ_JAHHPR010000382.1:0-2001 GCF_024606255.1 Endozoicomonas sp. SESOKO3 | reverse complement strand
ATAAAGTTCACTCGCCAGCCTGAAGCACGCAGTAGAAAAAACAACATCAGGGTTTACACTGGTCAGCGTTATCTGAATCGATCAGACCTTATTCGCAGATTATCTGAGGTATTGACGAAGTTGCGGGTTTCTTTGTTTTGCTGCCTCAATAAAAGCCGTATCACCTTTAAGTCCTGAAACAGCATAATTGAAAGCTTGGGGATTTATTTCAATTAAGTCGAGCATGCACTGGCGATCCTCCAATACCTTTTGACTGGCATATGATAAGGGATAAATACTTTCAGCAATGGCCATTCTGATAATGTTTTTATCGTCTCGAAGTCTTATACTTGCATAACGCAGAGCCAAGGGACATTTTGCGATAGCGGCCTTAACGACATCGCTATCATTCTTCAGCTCTTCACTCAAATCTCCCAGTTCGCAGGGATCTCCTGAAAACGCGGGTAATACAAAGTTTTTATCATTCCGAACCCGCTGGCTGGCATATTCCAGCCCATGCTTCAGCAAGGTATTCCTGATCTTTTCTTTATGATCCCCAAGTGGCTGGCCCGGTGGTACATAAAACTCCAATCTGTAATTCCTGGATGGATTAATAACAAAGCATTGATTTCCGATGTCATACACTTGCTCAATCAATCTAACAGCGCTTACGGGATAAAATAATAAAAAATGGTGTAAGAGCTCCCTGCGGATGTCCTCGCTCATCTCAGCACTCATTAAGATTTCCTGCTCACTTTCTTTTGGTTTTCTCCCACGATCCAATGACAAATGATACATACCGAACCGATGAGCATAATGAGCAAATTGTTGATGGTGTTTGCTCAATAACCGACAGCAAGGGGCAGTCTTGGAGAAGGTGCTTTTATTTTGATAAGACATTGCGAAAAGGCAATGTTGAAAAGCGAATCTATCTGCCTCTGTCGCAACATCAGGATTAAGGCGTTGTGCAAGTAAGTTAAAGTCCCACTGACCTCCTTCAAAAATGGGTCTGCCCTTCAGCTCAATATCCAGATTACACATAGCACGTAACACAATGATCAGTTTTTCAAAGGCATGCTGCATGGTTTCAGGTGATCTCATACGGGAGCATTCGATGTTCATTTCACCCGCTACGGCGTTGCAACTCAGCTTCATGCTATCAGCATTTTTATCCAGTTCGACCTCCTTCAATAACTGCGCCAGAAACCACATACGCCGGAATTTGCCGGATTTTTCATCATTATCAGTTCTATCAAAGTCGTCAGAAAATTTCAGCCTCAAGGTTCGTCCTTTGCCCCCCTCTGCGTTTTCAAGTAGCTCGATAAGGCTCACATGACTGCCAAGATTCAGATTAACAATCACGGCTTCATCCATACTGATAACTGTCCCTGAACACCCTAATGCTTTGATTGATGTTTTGCAGGACTGCCTCAGTATTGGTGCCTTATCATCCGGCTTACCCGGAGCCCTGCAATCAACATAGGTAACGCGATCTTTCCTGGAAAGCCTGCCCTGGCCCGAAGCCAGAGCGACCGGTGCCAATACCTCTACAAAACGCTGATGCAAGGAAAAAATCAGCTCATGGACACTTCGCACCTGCTCAGCGCTATCAGGGTTGAGTGCCTGAAGACAGGATTGAAGCTGATGACAGTCTGCCACCCACTGACGAAATATTCCCGGGGATAGCTGTCCTTCTTCGGCGGCTTGCACAGGAAGAATGATACTCTTTAACCCGGATTCAATGGTCTTTTTCAACATCTGGAACCGGTTGATCAGCTGCGGTAATTCATGCCGAAATGACTTGACCCTGTGTGAACGACTCTTGCCCGCCAGTTGCAAGAATGCCTGGCACCCGTCCAGCAGTGCTTCAGCCCCGTGAACCAGCCGTTTTACGCTGTCACAGGTCTCGGCCAGTAAATTTAATCTTTGTGGCGACATACTCAATTTTATCGGGTTTGCCAAACAACCCAGTCCGCCGCCGGAGGCAAAAAATGCCAACAAACGGGCATTTTGATCCGTGAG
>NZ_JAHHPR010000381.1:0-1635 GCF_024606255.1 Endozoicomonas sp. SESOKO3 | reverse complement strand
TCCAAAGTATGTGAGTGTTCCTGAGGGCCTCCGATGCCGCCGCCAGAGCCAGAATAAAGGAGGGCAGTGAAAGAGCCCGTAGGGTGAATGTTGGTTGCAGGGGCTTGCAGGCCGGATAATTCTGATGTTTGGTCTTTTTGTTGGTCATGCCCAGAGCCATGCACCATAGTGATGATGGCAAACGGTTTATCCTGACTCGTTTCTTGTTGTTCAATCGTGTTAAGAAATGATGAAATGGGCTTCCAATGGTTTTTTAAAAGCCACCCAACAGCGACAACCGCCTCTAAAGGAAACCATGAATAAGGGATGAGGCACAGGGGAGACTCTTTGGTGGTCAGGCTCAGTTCGTAACCAACCAGTAGATGAGTGGCATAAATTAATTGCCGCAAAATTGACTCAGTCAAGGTCGTTCTTACCCCATAACCGCCGGGTCTCTGTGATTTGACATCAGGGGGAGAGTCCGTTCCTGCATTGCCGCTTGTGTTGGTAATATCTGGTGGTGTGCCCGGAAAAGTAAGCCGACCACGTTTTATAGAAATGCTCTGGGATGAAGAATTTGCTTTCTGTTCAAACTCGACAATAAAATGTTCTGTCATTGGTTGGGCCTGACAGACGACAGCCAGGGTCAATAGCAGTGACAGTGCCGTTAAGAGTATATGTCTAATGATTCTGTCCTTGCATTCTGGTTTACAGAGAGGAAGGATAGACCATCTCATTAAAGAGCAGTTGTCAGATCAAGGGCTGAGGTCACGGTTATTTTTTTGATCAACAGGCTTGCGTTTTCGATGTATTCTTTTGTGATTCATCAGAGATAGAATGTTATTGCAGACCGCCCCGCACGGCCGTGACTGGCCATCTTGCCCGGTTACAATCTCGTCACAGGTTTGTTGATAGGTGTGGGCTTTTCTTTTGTGGTGATACAAGGCCTGGGCATGCTTGAATACTATCCCGCATAGCCGGTGCTGACCATCTTTCCAAAGCACCTTCAGATTACAGGTTTGTTGTCCGGTGTGGTATCTGCTTTTGTGGGATGACAGCGCCTGGGCATGCTTTAAGACCTTCCCGCATGACCGCTGCTGACCGTCTTCATCGACCATGATCACGTTACAGGTTCGTTGGCCGCTGTGGGCGTTTCTTTTGTGACTCGCCAGGGTTTTAGCACTTCTGAGGACCATTCCGCATGGTCGCTGCTGGCCATCTTCACCGATCACGGGCGCGTAACAGGTTTGTTGCTCACTGTGGCTGGCTCGTTTGTGATCCGACAGAGCGCAGGTATTCAAACAGACCTTGCCGCATGGTCGTGGCTGGCCGTCTTCGCCGATCAATATCACCTGACAGATTTTTTTTCTGCTGTGGGCTCTGCTTTTGTGAGACGAGAGGGTTTTAGAATTCTTGCAGACCCTGCCGCATGGTCGCGGCTGCCCATCCTCCCCCATCTCTGTCACCATACAGGTTTGTGGCCCACTGTGATCTCTGCTTTTGTGATCCCACATAGTTTGAGCATTCTTGAAGACCCTCCCGCATGGGCGCTGCTGGCCGTCCTCCCAGACCACTGCCACGCAGGTCTTTTGCCCGCTGTGGAATCTGCTTTTATGGCATGACAGGGCTGGAGCATTCTTGAAGACTCTTCCGCAT
>NZ_JAHHPR010000380.1:0-1740 GCF_024606255.1 Endozoicomonas sp. SESOKO3 | reverse complement strand
CTTTCAGATTGAGGGAATTTGCAGTCTGCCGGGCAATACAGGCATCCAGGAAACCCTGCATTTTTTGCTGCCCGAACGACAGGTGTATACGATACAGTTGGAGGATGGATGGAGCCGTTTCGAAGAAGCTATCGAGCTGTTCAATATAGTCTGGGCTTTTGGCTTCTGGCTGCGACCAGATAATCTCCAACGTCCATCTTCTACTTCGTGCCATGATAAATCGCCGGTTGAGCTTTTGCCTCAGTGGTTCCAGTGCCTCCCACTGAGCTTTGTTCGGGGGGGGGGCTGAGGTTTTTGCACAGTTCAATGTACTCCAGACTCTCAGATTCAGGCAGCTGAGTCAGAGCAAACTTTACGATATTCAAAGGGGCGGGAATTGAGAGTGCCTTGTTGAGTAAGTTCTGGTCTTGTCGGCTTTCATTGTGTCTTGCCAGCCATAAACGTACGCCAGCTCCACCATGGTTATGTAATATCGGCAGCAAGGATGCCAACGCGGAAAGCACCTGAGGTCTTTCATTACGGGCGTTTGTGAAAGCGGTCAGGTATTGTTCAAATTCCGCAATGGTCATGCGCCACTTTAGAGGGGCTGTACTGAACAATGCCAAGACTTTCATGTTTTCCGCAATGGTCATACGCCACTTCTGGGGGAAAGAGCTAAAGAGCGGTAATGCGTTCACCGCATCGCCTTCCTCCCACTCATCATCCAAATCACTGATGTCGTAGATTGTTCACATCAAACTCATTGAAGTGACATACTAGCGCGGGAACGAGGTGAAAGGCATCTGTGCTTTGGTGATTCATTTTGCGTCCTTTCTGTTAGTTGCCTACAGTGGTAGGGCAATGGAGGTATTTTTTTAACAGGGTATCCGGTTGAGGTAAAACGATGAATAGCTTATACGAAACCGACCATCACAAATGGTTGACCGAGCAAGTAGGCTTACTGGCTAACAAACAATTTGACCAGCTAGACCTTGAAAATCTGTTGGAGGAGTTGGAGTTGGGTATAGAGGCTAAAGTCGATAATCTTGAGAATTATCTATCCACTTTGATAACCCATCTTCTTAAATGTGATTACCAAACGACCGTATTAAGGGATACGATAGCCGCCGAGAGATTCCCTAAGGGGTGGGTAAAAACCATATATAGATCAAGGAATAACATCAATAAACTAATAAGAAAAAATCCCTGTTTAAAACCAAGAATCGAGAATATATTAGAAAACTCGTATCCCGAAGGAAAAAAAGACGCAATTTGGGAAATGAATCTTCATATACCCGCCCAATGCCCAAAACTGGACAACAGCAGCTATCCAGACAAATGCCCGTGGTCTTACGAGCAAATGATGTCTGAAGACTGGTATCCTTAAACGGAGTGAATCCCTATGAGTAGTTTATTGACTCGCTCCCATGAACCTTAGCCATAACAGCGAGTGTTGCGCTCGTTGCGGATTTAATCAAGAGCTGGAGCCTCTGGTAATCGAGAGGCTAACCGGGAAACCAAAGGTGGCGGCGTAGATCCATCTGCTGGCGGTAACGGCATGCAGTCTCTCCCTATACATCAAACAGTTCATCCTCAAATAGCCATTCATTCAGCCCGAGCGGATCCCTCTTTTTATCCTCACAGGCTTTGTGCCATTCGAGCTGTGTCGCCACATCCACTCTGTCGCTCATTTTGTTGATCACCGCGGCGAGTTGCATTGGAGTCATCTGGGGGCGATAAAGTTCCAGCATTTCAAGCTCT
>NZ_JAHHPR010000379.1:0-5449 GCF_024606255.1 Endozoicomonas sp. SESOKO3 | reverse complement strand
CAGTCATTCTGCTGAAAACCGGCTCTCTGCTGTTTGCCAGACAATACAACGCCAAACCTCGTATGTATCGCAGAATTTTCCATCTGGTTCCGGAAATAGTGAAATCCATGGGTTCCAGACAAGGGTTTCAGGTACCGCTGGTACACAGGATCACACCAGAAAAAGTGAAAACTCTGGCCTCTGCCACAGTCGGCCTGGTGCTGGGTCCGGTAGCCACTGTAGGAGCATACGCCCACGGTCTTATATCTGGATTTACCTATGCTCAAACCTTCGGATTCGCTTTGGCGTCGAGTCTCACTTTCGACTTCTTCATGAACGACAACAAGATGCTCACTCAATGGCTGGGCGGACCTCTGGGCCGCAGTCTTGACAAAATTAATCGCTGGCGGGGCGTGGGCGAAACGGAAGCGGACTATCTGAAACGAACTGCCATTGCCACGCCCCAACGCTTCAATGAAACGGATGAAGAGTATGTCAGCCGAGTTAAAGCAAACAACGTGATGTATGGCTGGACACGAAACGAGAATTATCTTCAGTTCCGTGAACGACGTGATCGAACCATGAAGATGTTTGAGAATGGCTGGGAGAAATATTTCAAGGACAATGTGCCTAAATGGTCATTCTCCCATGCAGAAAGCACTCCGTACTCCTACACTCCGGGTGCCTTCTATGATTGGCAACAGGGCGATGATCAGAATGTTCATGGTCATTAAAAGAAATACCCCACAATCAAGATTTCTACCTGCAGCCATGACCCGCTGACAGCCGCGAGCGATTGGAAACCCTCTTCCTCACCCGATGTGGCCATCGCTTTTCGCGGTAATAGAAGTACCCGGCTCTGAGGTAGTAAAATGACATATACTCGCCCCAATGCATTAAGCATTGCAGTGACCATTGCCATTAGCTCTTCCATTATTACTACACAGGCACTGGCCGCGCGAAGGCTACAGACACATTCTGTTGATTTTTCGGGCAGTGGACAAGCGATTATTACCCAGAATGAGGTTCTGCTTAAGTCAACTTTCGGTGATGCCCGTCAGCCAATACCCAAATCTACCACCACCTACCCTGTTCAGACTCAAGCCAGAGTGGGTAATGATGTTCCTTCCGCAGGCTTCACAGACGTTCTTTCTGGTATTGAGGGTGGTGTTTCCACTGTTAACCTGTTTGAAACAGACGAGCATGACATTGCTGAGAAATACACCAAAGTCCTGAAGGTCGGTGCTGAGGAGGTATTCAGGTTCACGCATTGCCTGAAAGACAAAAAACTGCTCATTGAAGTCAGAAGCGGGATGACCGACCCTGATTCAGTGGCAGCAGTTCGTGCTCAATTAGGTGACGACCTGCAATTAGAACCTTTAACGGGAGTCGCCAGCCCCATACAACTAGTCGGGGTGCTCAAAGGTGCGAATCAAAGAGGAGGAAGCCTTCGTTCAACTGATCACTATGACGTCCTTGCCACTATTAGGGTAAAGGAAGTTGAAGTGAACGGGCGCACCTTCATGCGTCTTATCGCTGCCAGCGATCAGCCTCCTGAACTGCAGCGTCTGGGTCAGTCGCTCTTTGTCAATGATGAGGTGCTTTTCGCAGCGGCCACCTCTGCCTATACCCAGGTCCATATTCTGGGGGAAAATTTACAACAGGAAGCTCTGGATGATCTGTTGTCGTACCAGAAACCCGTCGGATATGTTGTACACGTCGAGGACAACACACAGGTTTATCCAGTTCCTGAGGGTTATCCGAAACTGGAAGTAACTGAGGCTCCGGGAGAGATTATTGTTTTCCACGGTCAGAAACACAATCCGACCGATGTCGCTTTTGTGGAGAGCCTCCAAAGGCACTGGGAAGAATTTGACGCTAATGATAATGACTACACTACAAAGATTAAAAGAAACAAGGTCAAAAGCTACCAATACATCATTCGAAGCAGGCAGATGGCTCTGCTGGAGGAGTTTTCTGCCAAATTGGCTGTACAGCACGATGCTGAACTTAACGTATTTAAACTGTCGACGCTGACATACTATGAATCTCTTCGGCAGGCATTGGCCGTTGCTGCTCAGGATGAAACCGACGAATTTGAATTCTCAACCACAAAACACATCCGGGTCACTTCATCTGTTATTACGCCAATCTGGATGCAGGTTCAACTGGAAAAACACTTCAGCTTCAAACCCGTGCTCAGAGAACTCCTGACTAACCCATATTTTGTTCAGAATGTTCGCAAAGATGTAGAGTCGGTCGCGGAACTGATGCAGAGCTTTGCTTTTGACGAAGGCGCAAAGTTTGCTCACAAAGTCATTGGTGACATGACCACTCAGCTGCATGAGATGGAAATTGAGCTGGATGAGCTACAGGAAAGAGAAGGCAGATTCACCGGGCTAAGCAAACGGCTACAGCGAGCCATTGGCAGTTATGAGGAAAAACTGAGAGTCCAACCACTCAAGCTGGAAATTGACGATGAGCTTATAAAGCTTCGCAACCTTGAATTGGCCACACAGCTTGGTATGGACGACTGGGATGATACTCTGCCACTGGTAAAACAAGCCGAACTGATCAGTATAAAAATTCATGAAATCAACCTGGCGATTGCCGCAACAGGCCAGTTTGATCATAAAGCTGTAAAAGCAAAACTGGCAGGCATTGAAGGCCAGCTCGGTATTTCCCCGGTCGATGAAAACGATCTGGATGCCCGCTTTCAATCGATTCAACAGCAAATACAGCATATTCAACACAAGACAAAACAGGCCGACGAGGAGACCCTGCGCAGACTGACTACTATTGAAGGTCAGCTCGCTCTGAGACCGAACAACGAAGCTGACCTCGAAGCCCGTCACCAGGCCATTCTACAGCACCTTAAGCAAAGGGATGCCCTTTTCTTTCAACTGTATCTTCAACAACAGAGCACCAGAAAAGATGCTGGAAAAGAAGCTGAAATCAAAGCCCGCTATGCAACCATTGCTACACATTTGAAGATTCCGAATTTTGATAGCAACGCAGATATTGAGGTTCAACAAGAAAGCATCCTTGCATCACTTGCCGGAATGAATCTCAGAGAGGAAGTTATGCGTCAAAAACTTTATGAAATGAACAATCAACGCAATAGGGAGGATTCTTACACAAGGATCAGAAAAGTTGCTCTGGCAGCAGTTCTTGGTATTGAGCTGAGTGATGTTGAAACCAGACTGAAAGACCGCGACACCCTGGAATCAACAGTCTATTTCAAGCTTTTTAAACTTAAAGAGCTGGAAGAAGAACTAAAAGACATCGGAACACCAGGTCACCCCAAAGCCAAGCCCGAAGTCGTTGGGAAACTGACTGCTGTGGAAAATTCCCTGAAGATGCATTACGCCAATAGTGAGAACGATGTGTATTACCGTCGTCACACCATTTCTAAAAAAATTCAGGCATATATCACAGCAAGCAGGCAGCGGGTAGAGGGAGATGCGCAGGTGGTACTGAAAACCGTAGAGGAAATACTCGGGATCAATGTCAATGAAGGTGATGACAAAGCAACAAGACTTGACAGGATTCGTACAAAACTCGAAAACAATGATTTATCAGACTCCATGCTGGATGCGATAGTACAAACTTTCTGGAAAGAAGACATTACACATGCGAGCCAACAGAGGGCAACAAAATACGAGAATCTTAAAAGGCATCTTACGTTTTATGTCGAAGATGCGAATGAGCGAGCCATTAGACAACAGATAAAGCTGTTTAAAGAGATAGAGGCCAAACTGCATATCTGCTTCACTGTAAGCAATGCGGCTAAAGAAAGAGGCAGGACTTTCCTTGCTAAACTGGCCAATGATCTGGGGATAATATTAGAAGACGATATTCACCTTTCTGACAACAAGTATGCTATTAGCAACGAAATTTCGGCATTAATGGAAGAAGTAGGCGAAGTCTATGGCGATAAAGATGTCAAAAGAGTCAGAAATAATGAAATTGCTCATCAAATCAACATTGAGAATTATAAAGATGACGCCACTATAGAAGACCAAAACATTCTAATAAACAAAAAACTCCAACAGCTGTCTGAAGAAGTTTTCAAAGCAGGTGTTGCTGACGTCAATGAGCATATCGCAGCCATTGAAAATGAGCTTGACAGACAAATAGCTCGCCTCGGACCCAAACCCCGATACGTTCTTGATCGTGAGGTAGCGACTGCATGGCGAGCAATAGAAGACGCTGAAAGTGAGCTGGAGACGGCTAATCAAAAACTGGATGCTATCCTTGTCAAACAATATTTATATGCCGGAACCCGTGCTGTCCAGAAAAGTATCTCGGATGAAGGTGACAGAGCTCTCAATCAAGCAATGAAAGAACTTCAGATCAAGTTCGATCTGGCTGCAGGTGACGAGCAACCCCTTCAGGAGCGAGTAAAGGACATTACACATTTCCTGCCAGAACGAGTGGAGGACATCAGACATTCTCCGCAAGGGGACAGTAGAGAAAGTCGAGATAAAATTGTTCAGAAACTGAGAGCCAAAACAGATGCTGTTGTTCAGGAAGCTTACAATGAAAACAATGAAGTATTGTCTGAATTGACTTTAACCAGAGAAAAGCACTCTCAGGTCACAGAATTCCTGCGTGAGCAGGACAGGAAAAGTATGGAAGTGACCCATACACGGCATGAAGAGAAGAATGCACGAGAGAATCCGGATCGCAAGAAACAGGAGATTGAAGATCCCGGTAACATTGATGAGCAGGCTAAAACCGCACATAACAAAGAAATCAAACAGTTACAACCGGGCAGTAGTAATGTTATTAGCAACAAGATCCGGCAACTGATTCATAAAAGGGCCCGTCTGGAAAGTGAAATTGAAGTCAGGAAAGCAGACATTGAGAGAATGAAGGATGTCCTGAAGGCTGCCAGGGAAGCCGTCAAAAATGACGACGGTCCCTTCCAGTACACACCGAGGCAGGCAGAAGTTCGGGCTGCGATGGCCGCCTTCATTCAGCAGCACCCTCTCAAACAACAAGCCCTCGGAGTCGCATTGGGCCTGACAGATGCGGCGAGAGAAAGTGGTAAGGCAACGCCATTGCTTGCGACTTTCGATTTTGACGATGAATTTGCACCGATTCGCTTGCAGGCAATGGTCGGAAACAAACTGACTTTTAAACAGGCCAGTCGAATTGTAGAGGTATTCAAGAGCCTGAAAACGACTTTGCCGGAATCCCGGCTCGAGCCTTTAGCAGATCAACCCCGGAATGCCCTCATAGAACTCGAGACTCTGACGCTCTGGGCAATGTATGAGATGGAAACAGGGGCACAAGAATACGACGACGAAATTCGCGGTTTAGGCAAAGCGGCCATCAGCTTCGTTGAACATGAACCAGAGAACCTGAAAAGCTTCTCGGAATATTTTGCTACCCATTCTGCCAGTGGTAACAGGATCATCGCTCTGCTGCGTGAAGGTCTGATCAGCAAGATTGAACTTGAGCA
>NZ_JAHHPR010000378.1:0-1452 GCF_024606255.1 Endozoicomonas sp. SESOKO3 | reverse complement strand
GAGTGTAAGAGTAAGGAATACTTTTTGCGTGGGAGAATGACCATTTAGGCACATTTTCCCTGAAGTAGTTCTCCCAGCCGTGCTCATACATCTTCATGGTGTGATCACGTCGTTCACGGAACTGAAGATAATTCTCGTTCCGCGTCCAGCCATACATTACCTTGTCTGCTTTAACACGGTTGGTATACTCTTGATCTGTTTCACTGAAGCCTTGAGGCGTGGCAATGGCGTTGCGTTTCACATAGTCAGACTCCCTTTCACCCATGCTTCTCCAGCGATTAAGTCCGTCAAGACTTCGGCCCAGAGGTCCACCCAGCCATTGAGTGAGCATCTTGTTGTCGTTCATGAAGAAGTCGAAACCAAGACTCGACGCCAGAGCGAATCCGAAGGTTTGAGCGAAGGTAAACCCGGATATCAGACCGTAGACGTATGCTCCGACAGTGGCTATCGGACCCAGCACGATACCGGCGGTGGCAGAGGCCAGAGTTTTCACTTTTTCTGGTGTGACTCTTTGCAGCAGCGGTACCTGAACGCCTTGTACGGAAGCCATTGATGTCAACATTTCAGGCACCAGACGGAAAATGCTGCGATACATCCGGGGGTTGGCGTGGTACTGTCGGATAAATAGCATAGAGCCGGTTTTCAGCAGAATGACTGAGGAAGCAGCCTTGCCAAATGGCATTGCCAGCCCACTCACTTCAGAGACTTTTTCAATTCCACTGTGGAAGGCATATTGGCCGGTTCGGTCAAGATCGACACCATAGCGCTCCAACCAGTGCTGAAAGGGTGTGAGCATTCTGTGTGTGTAATCGCCCCGGTTGGTCAGATCCAGAAGATAGAGGAAGGCCATGTTCGAGAGGCACAGACTGGCCGCCTGCCGGGCGGTATTGGTCACCAGAAGAGCTTTGTAGTTGGAGAAGTACCAGGTGACCGCCTGTATCAGAGAGGCTGAAGGTTTGACCCAGTATTTCATTAGCTGTTGCTCAGCTGCTGCGGCATGAGCCTGCATCAGTGCGCTATAGACAGCCTGGATCAGTTCTGTTTCAAATATTCCGGCAGCATGAGCGTAAGGTGTCAGGGTATCCTGAACATTGGCCAGAAATGCTGCCGTTTTGCGGCCGTTCTCAAAGGCAATATCGTCAAGAACGTAGTTGGCGATCACCGCTGCTGCGTATTCTTTCATGCCGGTAACAGAGTCTTTCATACCCGCCGGGCCATTAGTGCTCACGGTCACAGGAGTAAAGGCACTCTGCATGAATTCCTCAGACCCCTTGTCGGACATCATCTGGACAACCTTCTTGAACTCGGGCACGCTGACGCCGTGTTTGTAACCAAGGAAGTGCTCAAATTCATCCACTGTCTGATAACCATCGGCACCTCTGACAGCCTTCATGTACTGCTCAAGTTCAATCTTGCTGATCAGACCTTCACGCAGCAGAGCGATGATCCTGT